>CAYMTC010000244.1:0-3576 GCA_964393265.1 uncultured Thermoleophilia bacterium | reverse complement strand
CAGCTTGACCCTCAGCCAGACCTTCCACTGGCCGGTGCCCTGGATCAGCCGCATGATGCTGACCTGGCCGGCGCCGGCCACGCCGTTGGCGGTCTTGACCGTGCCGCTGAGCTTGACCTTCTGGCCGAGCTTGGCCGACGTGCGGGACACGTTGAACGTCACCTTCCACGGCTTGCGGACGGCGACGCCCGTACGGGCGACCTTGGCCTGCTCCACGGCCTTGTTGGCGATGTCGCTTGAGTAGCGCCAGTTGTGGAGGCCGAGGCTCCCCTCGTTCTCGACGAACGTGGCGTTCGTCCAGGCGCTCAGGAAGGCGCGCTCCGCCGTGGTCCACGCCTTGGCCGGCTTGGCCATGATCGCGGTGCGAGCCGCGGCACGGTCGGCGTAGCCGAGGTTGGTGGCGGCGGCGTCGAGCGTCGTCCAGATCTCCTCGATCCGCGCGCGGGTCCACTCCTGCCGGTCGTCGATGGTGTCCTGCAGGTAGAGAGCCTTGTCGCCGCCGGCCATACCGGCGACCGGGGTGCCGTTGGCGTCCTGCGTGATGGTGACGGTCACCGCCAGCGGGCTCGCCGTGGGATTCGGGGTCGCCCTGACGGTGGACACCGGGACCGGCTTGGCCTGCGCCGGGCCGGCCTTGCTGTGGCACGTGCTGCAGCCCGAGAACGGCATGCCGTCCCGGGTCACCGTGACGGTGGTCGTGACCACCGGGGTGCCGCCCGGTACGGGTGTCGCAGTGGCGGTGGCCCTCGTCGTGACCATGGGCATCGGCGACGCGTTGGTGGCGTCGGCCGGGGTGACGACCTTGAAGGTGTGGTTGGCACCCATCTGGACCTCGCCCGGGTACCCGGTGCTGGTGGGCACCATGTGGCACTCGACGCACTTGCCCTTGTGGACGCTGGGGGAACCCGGGACGTCCACGGCGCCGTAGCCGGCGATCATCTCCTTGGCCGGTCCGCTGAGCTCCTCGCCCGGCGACGCCGCGGCGCCGACGGCGAGCCCTGCGGTGTGGCACGTGATGCACAGCTTCTTGGCGGACACCCTGAGCTGCGGATCCGCATGCCCGTTCCAGGTGGCGTGCTCGCCGCTGGCGCTGTGCGGGGCGTGACAGCCGACGCAGGTGACGCCGTACTTGGCGTCGGCGCTGGTCGGGCTCTTGCCCGCCTCCTTCAGAAGCACGAAGTCGGTGGAGTGACACTCGAGGCAGCTCTGCTTGGTCGGTTCGTCAAGGTAGGGCCAGAAGGCCTGGCCGGTGAGACCGGTCAGCGCCCTGGCGTGGCCCTCGCCGGCCCACTCCGGGTACTGCTGGGCGGCGCCGTCGTGGCCCGACTGCTGCCAGACGGAATCCTCGCCGTCGATCTTCCAGTAGGTCTGGAGGCTGCCGAGGCCCGGCGTGGTCGCGGTCGGGGTCGGCGTCCATCCCGGCCGTGGGACGGTGAGGTAGTCAGTGAGTGGCGCCGCCGGATCCCAGCCCGGAGGCGGAGAGGCGGGCTCACCCACCATGCGGTATCCGCCGAGCGCCATCTGCGGCTGGATCAGGGTCGTCGCCACCGCAGTCGGCGTCGGGATGGGCTCGACGGCGAACGTCTGCGTCGTGTACGAGAACCTGGAGTGGCACTGGCCGCAGATGTCGGCGTTGGCCATCAGGCTGATCGGCGCCCTGTGGGCCGTGTCGTTGGGGTCGACCCCGAACCTGTCGAGGCCGCCGCCGCCGACGTTCGCGCCGTAGTGGCACGACGAGCAGCCGACGAAGTTCTCGGACGCGGCGGCGTTGCCCAGCGCCTGGGCCTGGGTCGCGTAGCCGTTGCCGGCGCCCCACGAGACGACGCCGGCGACGCTGGTCGCCGTCGGTGTCGGGACGACCTTGGCCGGGTCGAAGTTCGCCGTATGGCAGCCCTGGCAGACCGACCCGTAGGGGAGTCTGAGGGCCTGGTCCTCATGGCCCGCCCTGGCGTGGCCGGTCTCGGCCCAGTCCCCGTACGTGGCGGGGATGCCGGCGATGCCGCTGTGGCAGATCGCGCAGGCGTCCGACGTCGTGTAGTCCGCCCGGTAGCCGTTGAAGGCCAGCGCCGGGACGGCCAGCACCAGGAAGGCGGCCACGAGCAGCGCAACGATGGTCACACGTTTGAACATGGTCACCTCCTTGGAGCTGCTGCTGGAATGCTGAGGTCTGTCCGCTCTCACTGAATCACCTCCTCTCCCGAAGCGGATCGTGTATCGAAGACGCCTCTCGAAGACTGGGCGACGTGAGGCGGTGTTCGTGCGTCAGGGAGCTGGAGGCGGGCGACGGACGGCGCGGCGACCATGTGCCCGAACGCACATGATCGCAGGCCCCGGCGTCCGTGCCCCGATCACCCACGATGGCTCCCCGGCCGGCGTGTCTCGGCTGTCTGCGCCGGTCCATGCGGGCAGGTATACAGGATTTCGTGGGTGTTGGCAAACATTCAGAAGGGACCAGGGGAGGGTCCGGAGCGCATCGGTCCCGGGGCCGGTGGCGGTCCCGCTCGTGCGGTCCGGCGGAAGGAGGTTTCAGCTGACGTCGCACGGGTACAAAGTTGACAGCATGTGACTCAGTTTTTATGATTCGTCGAGTGTAATTCCCCAAGGAGGAAGCCCCATGGCCAAAGTCATCGGCATCGACCTGGGCACGACCAACAGCGCGATGGCCGTGCTCGAGGGCGGCGAGCCGACGGTCATCCCCAACAGCGAGGGTGGCCGCACCACGCCGTCCGTGGTCGCGTTCTCGAAGAGCGGCGAGCGCCTCGTAGGCAGCGTCGCCCGTCGTCAGGCGGTCACGAACCCTGAGAACACCGTGTTCTCGATCAAGCGCTTCATGGGCCGCAAGTACGGCGACGTCTCCGAAGAGATGAAGATCGTGCCGTACAAGGTGGTCAAGGCTTCCAACGGCGACGCCTCGGTGGAGATCGGCGGCAAGACGTACTCACCGCCCGAGATCTCCGCGATGATCCTGCAGAAGCTCAAGCGGGACGCCGAGGAATACCTGGGCGAGAAGGTCAACGAGGCAGTCGTCACCGTCCCCGCGTACTTCAACGACTCCCAGCGCCAGGCCACCAAGGACGCCGGCAAGATCGCCGGGCTCGACGTCAAGCGCATCATCAACGAGCCCACCGCGGCCGCTCTCGCGTACGGCCTCGACAAGGAGCACGACCAGACCATCCTCGTCTTCGACCTGGGCGGCGGCACCTTCGACGTCTCCATCCTCGACCTGGGCGAGGGCGTGTTCGAGGTGCGCTCCACCAACGGCGACACGCACCTGGGCGGCGACAACTTCGACAAGGCCGTGGTCGACTGGATGGTCGCCGAGTTCAAGCAGAGCCAGGGCATCGACCTGAGCGCCGACAAGATGGCGCTGCAGCGCCTGTACGAGGCGGCCGAGAAGGCCAAGATCGAGCTCTCCACCACCATGAGCTCGGGCATCAACCTGCCGTTCATCACCGCCGACGAAAACGGTCCCAAACACCTCGACCTCACTCTCACGCGCGCCAAGTTCGACGAGCTCACGCACGACCTGCAGATCGGAAGAGCACACGTCTGAACTCCAGTCACCGCTCATTATCT
>CAYMTC010000243.1:0-3587 GCA_964393265.1 uncultured Thermoleophilia bacterium | reverse complement strand
CAGCCAACTCGAAGAGCGTGAACGGCGGGCTCTCACCCCAGGGAGTGTCGAAGACCAGCCCTTCCTCGGCCACCACAGCATCGGCGTGGAGGTCGCCTGGGATGGCCGCAGCATGGCTCCCAGTGCCGCCGACGAAGGCCAGGGTGGCAGGTGGGATGCCGCGCCGCGCCACGGTCAGAAGCCGGCCAAGTCTGGTGTGACCCGCATGGCTACGATCTGGACGTGGTCGCCGGCGTCGTTGGTGTACTGACGCAGACACTGCTCCACCTCATCGGGGAACGCGCGCAGCGAACCCAAGACCGTGCTGCCGGCCTTGACCTCGTCGCCCACGTGGACCTGAGGCGCGGCGACGTGCGTCATGACCAGCACCAGAGACGGGTCGGCCGCCAACTGGACGCTGACCTGTACATCCGGATAGCGACCCAGCAGTTCGTACGACTTGACTGCGATGACGCGGCCGTCGGCCGGGCCGTAGATGGCGGCGCCCGGCACGGCACCTACGTCGAGCCCCGCCGTGGAGGCGGACTGCTCGCCTTCTGTGCCGTCCATGAGGTAGTACTGGAGCTGGCCACCGCCGGCGAAGATGTCGGCGAGCCGCGTACCTAGATCACCTCCAGCGACGCGCTCTCCTACAGGCGCCATGCCGATACTGCTGGGGTCGTCCACAGGGTGGAAAGCGACCGCGGTGCTGGCGTCCTGCTGCACCGGCAGGAGCAGCTCGTGACCTTCGAGTCGTGCGACCACGATCCGTTTGGCGACAGGCTTGGCCGCCTCGCCATAACGAAGAGCGGCGCTCTCATCTGGCACCTGGGCAGCCTGAGGGGACGGCAAGGAGTACGCGGCGACGAAGGCCACCACGACGACGGAGAGGACGATGCCGAGCGCCACAAGACGCCGGCGCATGATCTGCCGACGACGCTCCGTACGGGACGGACGCCGCGTGCGAGCCACGCCATGCATGGCGCGCACTCTATACGCAGGGCGAGGCCGAGGCAAGTCCGCCGCGGCAAGTGACGAGGTGCGCGGCGCCGTACACACACAGTCCTCGCCGCGCTCAGCGAACACGGCACTCGGCCGATGAGCCCCGCGAGCCCATGGCCCCAGCGAGCCGCCCCGCGACACACGAGGCACTGCTGCTTCACGAGCCACCACCTGTTGTCTGAGCAGGCAAGAGAACCTGCCTCTGAGGTCTCATGTCCTGTCGTCACCCGCCGATACGCGATGTAGCGAGACGACCACCCAGACTTTGAGGCATGCGAGCGCCGACGGTCGTGGGCGGGAGGAGACCTGAGTGAGACGGACCATCTGCGCACTGCTAATGGCGACGCTGCTCTGTGGCGGCCTGGTGGTCGTGCCCGCGGCCAGCGCCGCCACGGTGCGACTGACCAGCCCAGAGCGCCAAGTCCTCAAGCTCGTGAACGCTCAGCGCACCAAGCGCGGCTTGAAGGCCCTGCGGGCCAATGTCAGCCTGACCCGAGCGGCTCGCTGGCACTCGCGTGCCATGGCCAGCACCCCGTTCTTCTCGCACATCTCTCGCGACGGTCGTACTCCCGGCCAGAGGGCGCGCGCCAAGGGTTACACCATCCGCGGCTATCGCCGCTGGCAGGTAGGCGAGAACATCGCCTGGGGGACCGCGGCCTTCGCCTCACCGCAGGCCACCGTGCGAGCGTGGATGAAGAGCCCCTCGCACCGCCGCCTCATCCTCACCAAAGCCTTCCGTGACGTAGGCATAGGCAGAGCGGTCGGCTCCTTCGCTGCGGGCGACACCGTCCTGCAGGATGTGACGTACTTCACACTGGACCTGGGCGTCCGCTCCAAGTAACGGCATCGGCTGCTGCCCTGCCCGACCACCGCGTCCCGCCACCAGCTCTCTGCACGCCTCGACGCTGACGCCTCCTGTGACTGTCGCTTGCCGGCCCATGGTCTAGTATCAGGCCATGTCTTGTGCAAGCGCACCCGGGTACGGAGCCGAGGAGACCGCCCCGGCCCTCCAAACCCACTCTGAGCACCCTGCCGTACAACGACGACTGAAGGACCTCTTCGATCCGTCGCGTCGTCCGCAGATCGTCAGCATCACACACCAGGCGGCTCGAGCAGCCGTCCAAGCACCCCTACCGGACGGTCTCCACCCTACGGTGCGCGTCGCTCTTGAGCGGGCGGGTGTCCCTTGGCTCTATCGTCATCAGGCGACTGCGTTCGACATCCTGACCAGACCAGACGAAGCGGTCGTCACAGAAGGGGCCAACGTCGCTCTCACCACAGGGACGGCCAGCGGCAAGTCGCTGTGCTTCACACTCCCGGTGCTCGACGCGCTGGCCCAGGGCCAGACCTGCCGGGCGCTGTTCGTGTATCCCACCAAAGCCTTGGCCCAAGACCAGGCCCGAAAGCTCGCAGCGCTCGGCCCGGTAGGTCGTGGTGTCGCCATCTACGACGGCGACACACCGCCCGAGCGCCGGGCACGGATACGCCGCGAGTCGTCAGTCATACTGTCGAATCCGGACATGCTCCACGTGGGCATACTGCCCGCGCACGAACGCTGGGCAGAATTCCTTCACCAGCTGCGCTACGTCGTGCTCGACGAGGCTCACGTCTACCGAGGCGTGTTCGGTTCGCACGTCGCACAGGTCATCCGCCGCCTACGCCGCCTATGCGACCACTACGGCTCTGCGCCGCGGTACGTGCTCGCCAGCGCCACGATCGCCCACCCACAGAGGTTCGCAGAGCAGTTGGTGGGCTTGCCGTTCACGGTCATCGACGAGGATGCAGCCCCCCACCCCGAACGGTCGATCGTGCTCTGGGACCCTCCCTTGGAGGACCCGGACCTAGGCACTCGGCGGAGCGCGCTGGTAGAGGCCGCCACCATAGTCTGCGAGGCCGTGTTGGCCGGGGCTCGCGTCATCGCGTTCGCCCCCACGAGGCGCGCCGCCGAGCTCATGTACACCGCCATCCGCAATCACATCGCACAGCGGCCAGCGGCAGCCGACCGCGCTCGGGCAGAGCGGGTTCTTCCGTATCGCGGCGGCTACACCCCGCAGCAGAGAAGGGACATCGAGCGACGGCTGTTCGAGCACGAGCTCGACGCTGTGGTCTGCACCTCGGCGCTTGAACTGGGCATCGACGTAGGAGCGCTCGACCTAGCCGTGGTCGTAGGCTTCCCCGGTACGGTGACCAGCCTCTTGCAGCGTTGGGGGCGTGCCGGCAGAGCCGGCCGAGGATGGGCCGCGATGGTGGCCGGCGCGGATGCTCTCGACCAGTTCTTCATGCGCGAGCCGGAGCGGCTGCTGTCCAGACCTGTGGAAGAGGCCGTCATCGACGTGCACAACCCCTACATCCTCGACGCCCATCTGCAGGCAGGTGCCTACGAGCTCCCCATCGCGGACCACGATGTCGAGGTGTTCGGCGAGCACGGCCTCCACCGTGCCGCCAGGTTGGCACAGACGGGGCACCTGCGCCGCAGCTCCCGCGGCCTCGTCTGGGCCTCCCCGCACGCCCCGGCGGCCGGCTTCTCGCTACGGACCGCCTCGAACCGCCGCTTCACCATCGTCGAGCGTGCCGCGGGTACCGTACTCGGCGAGGTCGAGGGCGAG
>CAYMTC010000242.1:0-3592 GCA_964393265.1 uncultured Thermoleophilia bacterium | reverse complement strand
TTCGCTGCGGGCGTCCGCTCTCCGCGCCGGCTCTGCACTGCTTGGAGTGCGAAGGCCGCCGCCTGGGCTTCGTCACAGCCGCGGCGGCCTTCGCCTACGACGGACCGGCAAAGCGACTGGTCACCACCTGCAAGTTCCGCGCGTTGCGCTCGGTGGCTGTCGAGATGGCAGACCTGGCCGCTCCGCGCTTCGTTCAGGTGGTGGGCGCCGGTGGTACTCAACGCCCTGTCGATGTGGTCACCTGGGTCCCCACCACCCGTCAGAGGCGCGTGGAGCGCGGGTTCGACCAGGCCGAGGTCTTCGCGCGGCGGCTGGCGGAGCACGCTGGCCTGCCGGCAAGGGCGCTGCTGGTGCGTAGGGGTGGCGCGGCCAGGCAGCACTCGCTGGGCCGCGCCGCCCGCGAACAGAATGTCCGAGACGCGTTCCACTGGGACCCGCAAGCCGCCGCGCAGGTGCAGCAGGTGATACAACGGCCGCTCAAGCGGGTAATCATCTGTGACGATGTGTACACTACAGGCGAGACGCTCAACCAGTGCGCTCTCGCGTCAGGTGGAGCAGGCTACGACGTACACGTGTTCACGTTCGCGCGGACCGTCCGGGGGCACCGGTGGTAGCAGCATCGGAGCCGCCCAGGGGTGTGTCACCCGTGTGTCCGCCGGCCTCTCTCGCGTCGCCACAGCGTCTCGCTCGCTCCGCCGATCCACTTCCCAGCCCATCTCCCGCTCCGGCGTGCCCGGGTACGCGCCAGGGCCTCCTCTCAGTGCCTCGCGTCCGGTGGCGTCGAGGCGGTCCATGTCGACCAAAGGAGCAGCGTCGATGAAGATCCAGGTCAAGGGCCGTAATGTCGCGGTCACCGATGCGCTGCGGGACTACGCCGAGGAGAAGCTTGAGCGTGTGCACAAGCTCCTGCAGCAGCGGCGTATCGATGAGGTGAGCAGGGTAGAACTCGAGCTCAAAGTCGAGAAGAACCCGGCGAACCCCAACCACAGCGTGGCCGAAGCGACGATCTTCACGCGGGGGCCGGTCATCCGTGCTCGCGAGTCGTCAGACGACATGTACGCCGCCATCGACCTCGTGACCGACAAGCTGCAGCGACAGGTCAAGAAGTACCACGACAAGGTGCATCGTAAGACGCGCCAGCGCCACACTGCGCAGAGGGCGGGTCTGGTCGCGGCTGCCGAAGAGGCAGCGGCCGCGGCCGCCGTTGGCGAGGTGCCCGCGGAGGAGGCGGCCAAGGTGGCTGCCGCCGCGGCTGCGTCGGCTGAGGGCCGTCTGGCGCCCGTGCCGGTCGAGGCGCCAGAGCCGGCGCTCGAGGACAGCTTCGGTCGGATAGTGAAGGTGAAGCGCTTTGCCCTCAAGCCCATGTCGGTCGACGAGGCCACCCTGCAGCTCGAACTGGTGGGGCATGACTTCTTCGTGTTCCACAACGCCGAGACTGACAGCACGAACGTGGTCTACCGTCGGCGTGACAACCACTACGGACTCATCGTGCCCGACATGGTGTGAGCGCACCGGGCTCATCGTGGCCGACCTAGCGTGAGCTGAGGCTCGGCGCGAACGTCGCGGTCATCGGGGGTCGCGGGTCAGCGGGCTTCGCGCGGGCGGGGCAGGTCCAACGTGAAGGGACCGCCCCGCTAGCCTTGCCGTGCCAGGTATGCAGGGCACGGCGGGGCTGTGTGCAACAATAGGTAGTAGACGACAGAGCCCATAGCGACCAGGGTGGATCGAGAAGTCATGGCCAACATCATTCAGAAGGTCCTGCACGCCGGCGAAGGGAAGCGCGTCAAGGTGCTGCAGGAGCAGGTGATCCGCATCAGTGAGCTGGGTCCGCAGATGGCGGCGCTCTCCAACAGTGAGCTGGCAGCCAAGACGGCGGAGTTCCGCGAACGGCTGGACCGCGGGGAGCCGCTGGACGACCTGCTGTACGAAGCTTTCGCCGCTGTACGGGAGGCGGCGGAGCGTACGGTCGACATGCGGCCGTTCGACGTTCAGTGCATGGGCGGCATAGTGCTGTACGAGGGCGACATCGCCGAGATGAAGACCGGCGAGGGCAAGACCTTGGTGGCCACCATGCCGTTGTACCTGCGCGCCCTTGCTGGCAAGGGCGCGCACTTGGTCACGGTCAACGACTACCTGGCCAAACGCGACGCCGAGTGGATGAGCCCGGTCTACAACTTCATGGGGCTCAACGTGGGCATCATCCAGGCCATGATGGAGCCGGCGGCGCGCAAGCAGGCCTACGACGCCGACATCACCTACGGCACCAACAGCGAGTTCGGCTTCGACTACCTGCGCGACAACATGGCCATGCGCCGGCAGCACTGCGTGCAGCGTGGCCACTCCTTCTGCATCGTGGACGAGGTCGACAGCATCCTTGTCGACGAGGCGCGTACGCCGCTCATCATCAGCGGCGCGCCCGAGACAGCGGCCGATACCTACCGTCAGTTCGCGCGCGTCGTACCTCGTCTCAAGGCCGGCGAGGACTACGAAGTCGACGAGAAGCACCGCACGGTCGCGGTCACCGAGAGCGGTGTGGCCAAGGTCGAGAAGGCGCTCAACATCGACAACCTCTACGCGGCCGCCAACGGGTCGCTCGTCAACCACCTCATCCAGGCGCTGCGCGCGCAGGCCCTGTTCCACAAAGACGTGGAGTACGTGGTGCAGAACGGCGAGGTGCTCATCGTCGACGAGTTCACCGGCCGCATCCTCGAAGGTCGACGCTACAGCGAGGGGCTGCATCAGGCGATCGAGGCCAAGGAACACGTCGCCATCCGTGAGGAGAACCAGACGCTGGCCACCATCACCCTGCAGAACTACTTCCGGCTGTACGACGTCCTCTCGGGTATGACCGGCACGGCCAAGACCGAGGAGGATGAGTTCCGGCAGATCTACGGCCTCAGCGTCGTCCAGATACCCACTAACGTGCCCATGATCCGTGCGGACCACGACGACTACGTCTTCAAGACCACCAAAGAGAAGCATGACGCGGTCGTCGAGGACATCGTCCAGCGCTACGAGAAGGGGCAGCCGGTCCTGGTAGGCACGGTGTCGGTCGAGGTCAGCGAATTGCTCAGCCGACTCCTCGAACGGCGCGGCGTGCCTCACAACGTCTTGAATGCCAAGTACCATGAAAAGGAAGCCGACATCATCAAGGACGCCGGCCGTGAGAAGGCGGTCACCATCGCCACGAACATGGCCGGCCGCGGCGTCGATATCAAGCTTAGCGACGCCGCGCGTGACGCCGGTGGCCTGTACGTGCTGGGTACCGAGCGTCACGAGAGCCGCCGCATCGACAACCAGCTGCGCGGCCGCTCCGGCCGCCAGGGCGACCCCGGAGAGAGCCGCTTCTACCTGGCGGCCGAGGACGAGCTCATCCGACTCTTCGCGGGCGATCGCATGTACCGCATCCTCGACAGGCTGGGTCCCCAGGAGGGCGTGCCCATAGAAGCCAAGATGCTCAGCAGCGTGGTCGAGAAGGCGCAGAAGAAGGTCGAGGAGCTCAACTTCCTGCGCCGCAAGACGGTCCTCAAGTACGACGAGGTGATGAACGAGCAGCGCCGCGTCATCTACGACCAGCGGGAGCGCATCCTCA
>CAYMTC010000241.1:1431-3596 GCA_964393265.1 uncultured Thermoleophilia bacterium | reverse complement strand
CGACCACAACACCGTCGACGGCGGCTTGGAGGGTCTGGATCTCGCCAACGAGTACGGCATCATGGTGATCGTCGGCGAAGAGGTCAAGACCGTCGAGGGCGAGGTCATCGGCCTCTTCCTAAAGCGCACCATCCCTCGCGACATGAGCTTCGCCGAGACCATCGCCGCCATCCGCGAACAGGACGGCGTGGTCTACCTGCCGCATCCCTTCGACAGACTGCACACCGTGCCCCCCTACTCGGTGCTCAAGCAGCATGTGCGCGACATCGACGTGGTGGAGGTCTTCAACTCGCGGTTGGCGTTCCCGGCCTTCAACGAGAGAGCGGAGCTGTTCGCGCAACGCTACCGGCTGCTCGCGGCCGCCGGCAGCGACGCGCACGTCCTACCCGGGCTGGGTACCGCCCTCACCGCCATGCAGCGCTTCGAGGGGCGCCACGACTTCTTGGACGCTCTCACCGACAGCCGCATCATCCGCCGCCCGCGTAGCTACCTGTACCTCACGGGCCTCAAGTTCATCCAAACGAACCTCGACGGCACGGCACGACAACGTGACGTCGCACCGGCCGTCGATGCCGAGGAGCCGAGCAGGCAAGGCGTCCTGCATGGAACACCGCGTGACCACCCGCCGCGAGGAGTCGCAGACGACGACGCGAACCAGTAGCGTGTCGGTCCAGGGGTGATGAGTGGCGCAGCCCAACGAGATCTACGACAAGTATCTCACTAGAGCCATTTCCGAGATCAACGAGCTCACAGGAGAGATACTCCGCTGCCGTCGTTGTCCCGGCGCTCGCACTATGCCCGTCATCGGCTCTGGGCATCCGCTGGCCGACATCATGCTGCTCAAGTATCAAGCTCGGCCCAGCGAGTGCCACGAAGGCGTCGCGTTCTACGGGCGCGGAGGTATGGCGGTCATGAAGAGCTGTCAGCGTCTGGGTATCGACCCGCTGCAGCTCTACGGCACCAACGTGGTCAAGTGCGGTAGCGTCGAGCCGCGGCAGGCCGAGCGCTCATGCCGCGGCTTCCTTCGGCGCGAGATCGCGATCGTAGAACCCAAGATCATCGTCGCCATGGGAGAGGAGGCGCTGGCGGCACTCCAGGCGGTCGACCTGCCGCTCTCCGAGGAGATCGAGTACCGGCCGGGCGAGATCCTTCAACTCACGCCGTCCATCGAGGTCTTGGTCACACCGGACATAGACCGCTCGCTGGACGAGCAGCGCCTCAAGACCGCGTTCTGGCGGGCCTTCAAACGTCTGGGCGCATGGTACGAGGCCATCCCACCGTACTGAGTCCTCCCACGCTCTCTCTCCGTAGCGTCGGCGCGCCTTGCTCGGCGGCCGTCCCAGTCCGCGCGGCGACCTAGCTTCCTGCTTTCGCACGTCCATGGCGTGGCAGAGGCCGCCCCATCGCGAACGACCCGCACGGCTGCGCTTGGCGGTAGCGGCATCCGTGCTGACGATCAGCTGGGGCTACCTGGCGCCGCAGCTGCCCCAGCTGGGCGTCAGCGGCGGCCTCGCCGTGTCCCTGCTGGTGGGGCTACCGCTCTTCACCTTTCTCGTGGCGGCGCTCAGCCCACTGCGCGGCATGGGTGTCCGTGCCCTTCTGGTGGCTTTGCTGGCCGCCGCGCTGGCTGCCCCTCTCACGTACCTCCACGTGGTACCGCTGGCCAACGTCGCCAAGGTCGTCGCCGCTGCGGGGCTCGGCTACTGGTTGGTGGGTGCTCTCACCAGCCCGGCTGTCGTGGTACTCATCGCCGGGCTGTCGTCGCTGGTGGACATCGTGAGCGTGGCGGTCGGTCCCACGCGGGCACTTCTGGAGAAGGCTCCGGCGGCCGTTGGCTACCTGACCGTCGCGTTCGCCTGGCCGGGTCTGGATCTGGCCACCGCGCACACGGCGTTGGGCGTCAGCGACTTCGTCTTCTTCAGTCTGTACGTTGGCGCGGCGCGGGCCTTCGGTCTACGGCCGGCGGTCACCAGCGTCGCTGTTGCTCTGGGGATCGCGACAGCGGTGATCGCCGGCATCTGGGTGGGTGCCATGCCGGCGTTGCCGTTCCTCGCGCTGGGTTTCCTGGCCGCTAACGCCGACCTGCTCTTCACCCGCCAGCCGCCGCGGCCAAGGGTGACCGCTCCGCTGCGGCGCGGCTAGCCGCCGTCTCTGCACCGCGCCGG
>CAYMTC010000241.1:0-1331 GCA_964393265.1 uncultured Thermoleophilia bacterium | reverse complement strand
GCCTCGTCACATGACGGCTTGCCGCTTGCGCGTCGGCTCATAGCGGCGGGCCTAGGGGCGGCGGGCTATCTCATGGCTGGGTGCTTTCAAGGGCGCGTTCGAAGAGCGCTACCGTCTCGATGTGGTGCGTTTGCGGGAACATGTCCACCGGCGCCACTCTGATGAGGCGGTAGCCCTCCGAACCCAGCTGGACGGCGTTGCCGGCGAGTGTCGTGGGATTGCACGAGACGTAGACGATGCGGTCGGCGTCCAGGGCGGCCATGCGCGTGACCGCCTTGCGGCTCATGCCGGCTCGCGGTGGGTCGGTGACCACGACAGCGGGCCGTTGGTGCGGCGGCAACGGCAGCAGTGGCTTGAGCACGCGGCGCACATCGCCGGCGTGGAAGGTGACCTGAGGCGTCTCGTTGAGTGTGGCATTGACGCGCGCGGCGGCCACGGCGGCCTCCTCGACTTCGACGGCCACCAAGGAGCCCGAGCGTCTGGCCAACGGTATGCTGAGAGAGCCGATGCCACAGTACAAGTCCCAGGCTGGCCGCTGCGGGTCGGGATCGGCGAAGCGGAGGGCTACCTCGTACAGCTGCGAGCACATGACGCTGTTGGTCTGTAGGAAGGCGTGCGCGGGCACCTGCAGCTGGGTGTCGGCCAGCGTCTCGTGAAAGGAGGGCGGGCCAGCCAGCATGAAGGGCCCCTCGCCGACGGCCGCATCGGCCGGCGTCGCGTTGACGGTGACGGCGAAGCTGGTGAAGTCGCACGAGTCGGCGACGCGCTGCATGAGTAGCCGCTCCTCCGTGAAGCGACGGCTTACGAAGAGCTCTACGAAGAGATCGCCGCTAGCGAGCCCACGTCGGACGACGAGGTGGCGGAGGATGCCCCGGGACGCGTCGCTCTCGGGAGCGTGCGCGCGACGGTAGGAGGAGAGACCCAAGTCGCGGCAGGCCTGCACGACCGCGGCGCGTGCCGTCTCCATCTGAGGTGGCGCAAGCCGACAGTGAGTGGCCTCGACCACCTCGCGCCAGGAGCCGCGACGGTGCAGGCCCAGTACTAGACCACCGTCGGTGGCTTCTCCGAAGGAGTACTCCATCTTGTTGCGATACTCCCACGGGTGCTCCATACCGAGAATGGGCTCCTCGGGGACGTCGCGTAAGCCGGCGATGTGCTCGAGCGACTCGCGGACCTGCGCCTGCTTCAGTTCGAGCTGAGTGGCGTAGTCGAGCGTCTGCCACTCGCAGCCGCCGCAGTCGGCCGCGTGTTCGCAGAGTGGGGGATGTCGCAGGGGAGAGGGGGAGATGACCTCGTCGAGGCGGGCGACCGCGTAGCGCGGCTTACGCCGC
>CAYMTC010000240.1:2140-3596 GCA_964393265.1 uncultured Thermoleophilia bacterium | reverse complement strand
ACGTCCGCGCCGCCGGCCTCGGCGACCCGGACGAGCTGTTCACGAACGTCAACACACCGCAGGACCTCGAACGCGCACAGCAGCGGCTGACAGCAGAAGCCGGCGGGCAGTCGACGGGACCAAGCAGCTCCGGTGCGGCGTCAGACACCGCGCACCCGGCGATAGCAGGAGCCCCGGCGGCAGGAGTGGCACCTGACACACGCGGCGACGGCGCATCGAGCAGCCACCTGGCCTCCCCCATCCTGCAGTTCGCGGCGCAGGTGCCACTGCCCACCGTGTCGATCGTCGGCAAGAAGCAGTCAGGCAAGACGACCGTGCTGGTAGGCGTCATCAGAGAATTGACCCATCGCGGGCGCCGTGTGGCGGCCTTCAAGCACGACAGACACGGTTTCGCGGTCGACGTGCCCGGCAGCGACACGCATACCTTGCGCGAAGCGGGCGCCACTGTGACCGCGATCGCCTCACCGACGGACGTGGCGATCATGAGCCACCTGGGCGATGAGTTGCCCCTAGGCGCCCTGGTGGCGCGTGTCCGCGAGCCCGTCGACATCGTCCTCACAGAAGGCTGGGCCAGTGGACCTGCACCCAAACTGGAGGTGTCAAGGCAGGCGCGCAGCGAGACGCTGATCTGCGCGCCACAGGACCTCCTCGCCATCGTCACTGACCAGCCCTTCCCCGACTACGCCGTACCACAGCTCTCACTCGATGCCTACGCGGCGATCGCCGACCTGCTGGAGCGGTGGATGGCCCGCCAGCGGGCACTCCACGGCGCCCGCACTGCCGCAGACGCATGGCCGGCCGACTCCTCGTCCTGACAGGACCGCCTGGCTCGGGAAAGACGCGGCGCTGCCTGGCGGTGACAGCGGCAGCGCGCGCCGTCGGGCTGACCGTGAGCGGCTTGCTGGCCACCACGCGCCGCGAGCAGGTCACCGCTCAGCGCTGGCTCCACGACATCCGCAGCGGTGAGCAGCGTCTTCTCGGGACCGAGAACCCAGCGACGGCGGTGGCTGCCGGCGAGCCGCGGTGGCTGCTCCGTGACGACTGCCTGGAATGGGGCGACGAGACGCTAGCCGCGGCCAGCCCCACCGACCTCCTGATCATCGACGAGATGGGTCCCATCGAACTGGTACACCATCGGGGATGGCTAGTGGGAGCCCGGCAAGCCCTCGCTGGCCCTTATCGCCTCGCCTTGGTCGTCGTGCGACTCCGACTGCTGACGCGCTTCCAGGGACTCTTCCCCTCGCTCCAGGCGGAGGTCGTCGACGTGAGCGACATCGAGACGCTGCGCGCGCGCTTGGCCGAAGTGGACGTTCCGCTGGACCACAGCGCAGCGGGCGCAGATGCGGGCTCCCCCGCCCAAGATCCGAGCCGTCCCCGGTCCGTCTAGAGCGGCGCTGAGCGCCGTGCGACGTCGATCGTCCACCTAGAGCGGCGCTAGCGCTGCTCGACGTCGATC
>CAYMTC010000240.1:0-2040 GCA_964393265.1 uncultured Thermoleophilia bacterium | reverse complement strand
CGACGTCGATCGTCCACCTAGAGCGGCGCTAGCGCTGCTCGACGTCGATCTGCTCGTGGCCCGCGACGCACTCACCGGGCTGGCCGCTTGAGCACACGTCCGGCGGTGCGCGCCTCTCGCGCGGTGGCGCCTCGCGGGCCGCTCGATAGAATGCTGTACCGATGATCACGTATACCGACACCAGAGGCAACGGCGACCGGGAGCGCGCGTTCAGCGAGGTGATCCTAGAGGGCCTGGCGCCGGGCGGCGGGCTCTTCGTGCCTACCAGGTTGCCCGCGCTCGCACTCAAGGACATCGTCGGCCTGGCCGGCGCGCCGTACCGGGAGCGGGCGGCGCGGGTCTACGAGGCCTTTGGCCTCGACATCGACGCCGCTCGCATCGCCGCGATCTGCACACAGGCCTACGGCGACAACTTCGACGACGCAGCGGTCGCCCCGGTGCGCCGCGTGGGCGACCGCTTCGTACTCGAGCTGTGGCACGGCCCCACCCTCGCCTTCAAGGACATGGCCCTGCAGTGCATGCCGTTGTTCTTCAGCGAGGCGCTGCAGATGGCCCACGCAGCCGGCACTACCGATCTCGACTACCTCATCCTCGTGGCCACCTCCGGCGACACTGGTGTGGCCGCGCTCAACGGCTACGCCGACAGACCACACACCAGCATCGTCGTGTACTACCCCGACGCAGGCGTCTCGGCCGTGCAAGAGGCACAGATGATCACCCAGCCGGGCGACAACCTCAGCGTGTTCCGGCTGGACGGCGACTTCGACGACTGTCAGAACGCGGTCAAGGCGGTCTTCGACGACGCCCACTTCGCCCGCGAGTTGGCGCAGCGGCACGGCCTCGCTCTCAGCTCCGCCAACTCGATCAACTGGGGGCGCCTGCTGCCTCAAGTGGTCTACTACCTCAGCGCTTACGCCGACATGGTCGCCGCCGGCGACCTGCGCGCCGGCGACCCCCTCGACGTCTGCGTGCCCACCGGGAACTTCGGCAACATCCTGGCCGCGTACTACGCCCAGCGCTGTGGCGCGCCCATACGGCGGCTGCTCTGCGCCAGCAACACCAACAACGTGCTCACCGACTTCATCTCCACAGGCACCTATGACATCGCCTCGCGCCGCCTCGTCAAGACGCCGTCACCGTCCATGGACATCCTCGTCTCCTCCAATCTGGAGCGGCTGCTCTTCCACCTCGCGGGCAAGGCAAACGGGAGTCCCTCGGCGAGCGGGGCGGACGCGCAGGACCTTGCCGGCCCTGCGGCCCAGGTCCGGGAGTGGATGACGCAGCTCAAGGACACCGGCCGTTTCACCGTCAACGAAGCAGTGCGCGCCCGCCTGCAGACGCTGCTCATAGGCGCCTGGGTGGACGACGATACCTGTCTGCGCACCATCGAGTCCGTCTACCACGAGTACGGCTACCTCCTCGACCCGCACACAGCGGTGGGCTGGAAGGTCGCCGAAGGACTCGCACAAGACGTGCCGGTCCTCGTCGCCAGCACTGCCCACTGGAGCAAGTTCGCAGCCGACACACTCCGTGCTCTCACCGGCACCCCGGCGGGCCATCCGCTGCCTGCGCAGGCGGCGTCAGCGGCAGCCATGACTGGGTCTGCTCAGAGCCGGCCTACGACCGCCCAGGGCCTGGCACTGCTGGACCGCGTGGTCGAGCTGGCACCGGAGGCGGTCGTGCCACCCCAGCTGCGCGCGGTGCGAGAACGACAGGTACGGTTCGACCAGCGGGTCGACCGTACGCGTCGGGCCGTGGAAGACAGCCTGCGCAGCTGGCTCGCGGTGCGCCACTGACCACCCCCCTCGCCGCCACCGGCGAGGTGCTGCGACTCCTCGACGCTCTCCACGCACAAGGTCGCGCCATCGTCATGATCACCCACGAGGAAGACGTCGCCGACCACGCCGATCGGCGGCTCGTGCTGGCCGACGGGCAGATCCATCCTCACGACGGACCTCTGGGCAGCGTCAGGCCGCCCGCGGACAGGGCGCCAGTGACCGCTGCCTGCTGACCACCGGAGATCGGAAGAGCGTCGTGTAG
>CAYMTC010000239.1:0-3605 GCA_964393265.1 uncultured Thermoleophilia bacterium | reverse complement strand
CGACGGTGCGCGCACCCTCTCGGTCAAGGCCGGGGCCATCGTCGTGGCGACCGGGTTCGAGCTCTACGTGCCGCCCGAAGGCGAGTACGGGTATGGTCGCCTGCCTCAGGTGATCACGCTCCTCGACTTCTTCAAGTGGCTCCACGAGCAGCCCGAGGGCGCTCAGCCAGCGCTGAACGGCAAGCCTGTGCGCTCTGTGGGCTTCATCCACTGCGTGGGCAGCCGGCAGGTGGAGGGTGTCCACGAGCCGGGCCCCAGCGGACGCATCAATGAGCACTGCTCGCGCGTGTGCTGTACGGCCACGCTGCATGCGGCCTGCGACCTGCGCAAGAAGTTCCCCGACGTGGCGGCGTACGAGTTCTACCAGGACATCCGCGCCTACGGCCGCGCCCACGAGGACTACTACGAGCGTGCCTCCAACGCCAACGTCATCTTCCTGCGGTACGACGGAGAGCAGCCGCCGAAGGTCACCGAGGGTAGCCACGGCTTCCCCGTGACCGTCAGCTGTATCGACGGTCTTACGTGGGGCGAAGAGGTCGAGGTGGACGTCGACATGGTGGTCCTGGCAGTCGGTATGGACCCTGCGCCTGTCGGCGGACTCGCCTCCAGCCTCAAGTTGCCGGTCAGCGCCGACGGCTTCCTGCAGGAGGTGCACCCCAAGTTGCGGCCTGTCGAGCAGGCAGTCAACGGTGTACTCCTCGCCGGCACTTGCCAAGCGCCCAAGGACGTCACCGAGAGCTGCGCGTCCGCCTCGGCTGCCGCCGGCAAAGCGTGCGGTCTTCTCTTGGCCGGCGAAGTGCAGCTGGACCCGTACGTCGCGCACGTGGAAGCAGAGATGTGCGAGGGCTGCGGCGACTGCCTGGCCGAGTGCCCCTGCCCGGGCGCCATCACCATGGAGGACTACCCCGGCGGAGGCAAGAAGGCGATCGTCAATCCAGCCATCTGCACAGGGTGCGGCGCATGCGTCGCCGTGTGCCCCACGGGGGCCATCGACCTCAGCGGCTGGTCGCTCGACGCCTACGACGCGATGGTCGACGCCCTTCTGGCATCGGCAACGGAGGTGCAGGCGCAATGAGCGACAGCGACGACCGCAAGCGACAGCTCAGAGAGACGCTCAAGCGGCTGCGAGAAGAGCGTGGCGAGCAAGTCAAAGCAGCCACGGCTGCCAGCGCGGCTGTGCGCAGTGAGCGCAAGAAGATCGTCGCCGAGATGGCGACAGAGCCGCGCACCGTCCCCCAGCTGGCCGACGCCACAGACCTGCCGACGGACCGCGTCCTGTGGCACCTCGCCGCCATGCGTAAGTATGGCCAGCTGACGGAGACCGGCGAGCAAGACGGCGACTACTTCAAGTACGCGTTGGTCGCCAAGGAGAAGGACAGCGGCGACAAGGCCGCCAAGGACAAGGACGACGGTCCGGCAAGCGCGGAAGGTGCACAGACATGAGCATGCGAGCTGACCCCACCCTCGTCACCGAGCTCGAGGAGTATGGCGCCGGGGACATGAAGGCCTGCTTCAACTGTGGCAACTGTACGGCCGTGTGCCCCCTCTCGGAGGGCGACACAGCCTTTCCGCGGCGCATGATCCGCTACGCACAGCTCGGTCAGCGCGACAAGCTGGCGAGCCACCTGGAGCCCTGGCTCTGCTACTACTGCGGCGACTGTTCACTGACCTGCCCCAGAGAGGCTGAGCCTGGCGAGACCATGATGAGTATGCGCCGCTGGCTGACCGCCCGGTACGACTTCACCGGCATCTCCCGGCTCTTCTACAGATCCTGGAAGGTCGAGGTCATGGCCATCGTGCTCACGGCCATCATCACCGCTATCGGGTTCCTGCTCGTGGGCTTCGCGGTCGGCGACATCGGCAACTACGACGGGCCGAACGCCTTCCTGCCCAGCTCTGGCGTCCACTTCTTCGACTGGGGAATGGCAGTCATCCTGCTAGCACTGCTCCTCACGAACTGCGGCCGCATGTGGTACTTCTCGGTCGTGAAGGGTCGCGACGAGCGACCAGGTCTTGGGTCTTACGTGCGAAAGGCATACGTGTTGCCCCTCCACTTCATGACCCAGATGCGCTTCGGGAAGTGCTCGCGGCGGCGACCGTGGATCATCCACCTCATCCTCATGCTCAGTTACACGACCATGCTCGTGCTGATCATGTTCTTCCTGGCGCAGATGTGGTCTGGGCCCAGCGTCGACTGGCGTGTGCACGTGTTCGGATACCTGGCCACCGCCGGCCTTCTCGGCACAGCCGCGTTCGCCATGTACGGGCGCATGAAGAAGGTCGAGTCGCAGTACAAGTTCTCGCACGAGAGTGACTGGATGTTCCTCATTCTGCTGTTCGTGGTGGCGTTCACCGGCATCCTGCAGCACATCCTCCACCGGGCCGACCTCGATGTGGCGGCCAACATCACCTACGTCGTGCACCTCATGGGCGTGGTCCCCATGCTGGTCCTCGAGGTACCGTTCAGCAAGTGGGCACACCTCGCCTACCGACCGCTGGCGGTGTACTTCGCCGAGGTCCAGGCGGACGCCGCCGAGGTGCGCCAGAAGATGCCCGCAAAGGCAGTGAGTGAGTCACCGGCTAGCTGACCTCACACTTATCGCAACACGTCTATCAATGACAATGAGGACGGATCAAGAAGGGGGAACAATGGCAAACGGAGACACGGAGAAGGTCACCATCATCGCTACGCACGGCCCGGAGGACCCTGAGCGCGCCACCTTCCCATTCATGATGGGAAACGCGGCACTGGTCATGGACTGCGAGGCTGTGATCATTCTGCAGGGCACCGCTGTCTTGCTCGCCCAGAAGGGCGTCTACGAACACATCGCGGCAGCAGGTCTGCCTGCCCTGGCAGATCAGATCGACACCTTCCTGCAGAGCGGCGGTAAGCTGCTCGTCTGCGGCCCTTGCGTCAATGAGCGCAAGATCGGCATCGAACTCCTCGTCGAGGGCTCGGAGCTCATCGCTGGCGCTCGCGTCATCCAGGAAGTCACCGAGTCCAAGGCCACACTCAACTACTAAGAAGCGACAGGGAGAGGAGCCATGTCCGAAGGCACCGATGCCGAGCGCATCGCGGCACTCGAAGAGAAGCTGGCTGCGCTAGAACAGCGGCTGCCAGAGGACCGGCTCACGCTGGGAGTCATCAGCGGTGACCTCGACAAGGTGATGGCGGCCTTCATCATCGCCCTCGGCGCGACGGTCTACGACACCGAGGTCGACATGTTCTTCACGTTCTGGGCCACGTCAGCGTTACGCGACCCGGCTAGGCGCGTGGAGAAGAAGGCGGTCGACCGCATGTTCGGCGTCATGCTGCCCACCGGCACGAGCCAGCTGCCGCTCTCCAAGATGCAGATGCTGGGCATGGGCTCGGCCATGATGAAGAGAGTCATGAAGGACCATGGCGTCGCCTCGCTCGAGGAGCTGATGCGACAGGCCGCCCATGCCGGCGTGCGCATCCATGTCTGCACCATGACCATGGACGTCATGGGGCTTCAGCAAGAGGAGATGATCGACTACCCGCACCTGGACTACGTAGGCGTGGGTCAGTTCGTGGACATGATGTCCCGCTCGCGCAGCTGCTTCTTCCTGTAGCACGAAACGGG
>CAYMTC010000238.1:0-3608 GCA_964393265.1 uncultured Thermoleophilia bacterium | reverse complement strand
ACACCCTATCCTACACTCTTTCCCTACACGACGCTCTTCCGATCTAAACCCACCACCGAGGCCACGCCGCCAGACTCGCTCATCATGAGACGGTACATACCTTCGGCGCTTATCCCGTTGGTCTGCGCCGCCTGCTTGATGAGCGGATACCATCCACCGCTGGGCGCGTCGGGCGCCTGCGGGTCGTCGTCTGGGATACTGGCTGTCTGCGGCGAGGCCTGGATCACCGGGCGCCGCAGCGCCTCCTCGAGCCGCTGTATCTCGCCACGCAGACGGCTGAGCGTCTGCTTACGCTCGCCGAGAGCCGACTGCAGGCGCGCCTTAAGGGCCTTCTGCTCCTGAAGGGCGGCGGCCGCCGCCTGCTGGTCCGCGATGAGACGCCGCTGGCGGGCGGCCACCTCGCGCCGCGTCTCAGCCAGCTCCGCGACCAAGTCCTGGTCGTAGTCGTTGAGCTTGCTGAGGAACTGGAGCTGGGTGAGCAGCTCCGCGAACGACGAACTGCCGACCACCACGTCGACCAATGTGACCGAGCGCTCCTTGTACATAGCCACAGCGCGCGCGCGGGCAGCCTGCCGAGCGATACCCAGGTTGATGCGGGCCAGTGTCAACTCAGCTTCGTTCTTCTCGAGTCTCTCGGTGACGGCGGCCAGACGCCGACTGGCACCGGCATAGGAGGCAACGGCGGCCTCGAGCTGACGATCCAAGTCGCCGACGTCGCGAGCGATGGCCTTGGCACGCGCACGCTCGCGCTCCAGCTTGCTGGCCTGAGCAGCGGGCACCATGGAGACGAGGACGAGAAGGGTAGCGAACAGGGCTACAGCGAGCCGTGCCGTTGAACGCGGAACGTGCGTGCGCGACCCCTCGTTCGTCATGCATCCCTCCCTACGCGCCACTGACGTCTCGCAGGCATACGGACGTAGGGCGACGTGTGAGGTCCGAGTCAGACGGCGGCACCCCCCATAGGTAGACCGCAGTCTCCCACTGACCGTGGCACGATACCACCTCGCGGACCGGCGACGCAACGCACAGTCCAGGCCGGACACCCTGGCGAAGGCCGCCGCGACGTCAGCGCAGTAGCCTGTCGGCCACGTCGACCATGCGCCGCGGCAAGTCGAGCAGCGTGCGCACACGGAAGAGCTCGCCCTTACCCACGACAGCCATGCGCCGGCAGAGCATCTCGTTCATCTTGTAGTCCTCGGTGAGCAGCACGAACAGATGTGGAAAGCGCGCCGCCTCCGCTGTGGGGTCACCCCCGCGCGTATACACGCCGTCGGTGATCAGCAGGCCGTACTTGCGCGTGTTGCGCCCGCGGCTTAACTCGCGCGACCCCACCTTGAGGCCGTCCTCGATGTTCGTATAGCCACGACACGGCTGGCGCAGCATCTCGCGTACCACGTGCTCCGGCGGGTCCGCGTCCTCCAGATGGCTCACCGCCTGCCCCTGGTTCTCGAACACCACGACGGAGAGGTCCTCGGGTCGTGTCTTCAACGCCAGAACGGCCGCAGCTACCGCCGCCAGAGCGATGTTGGCCCCAGACATGGACAGCGATGTATCGAGCATGAGGACCACCTGCGTGCGCCGCTCCTCGCGACGCGCGAGCATCCAGTCCTGGCGCTCGGGGAACTCCTTGGCGATGACGTTCTCGAGCGTCTCATCGAGTTCGATCTCGCCTTGGTGGGGTTCCTTGAGTGGTTCGACGACGGTGTGCGTCGCGCCCCGCAGGGGACCCACGAGGCGCGCCGCCCGCTCGAGCACGGCGCGCACAGCCAGACGCTCGGCGTACTCGCGCATGCCCGGCGCGCCGATCTCGCATCCTGGACGGGTGAGCCGCTGCGCGATCTGCCACCCATCGATGGTGTCTGACGGCAGGCTCAGCCGGTCAGTGAAGTACTCGATGGGGTCGAACTCAAGCTCCGGCTGAGCCACCGACCCATCCAGCGCCTGCTCGATGCTGAGTGCCTGAGCGCGGCCTCTGTCCGGCAGGGGACGCTCTGCAGCGTCCCTCAGGCTTTTGGGTCCGCCGCGACCACCTCGCCCGCCGTAGCGGCCGACTGCAGCTGCTCCAGCTCGAGCGCCGTGACGGCTGCGATGATCTCGTCCAGAGCGACCTGGAAATCGGCGCCCATCTCGTCGCGCAGCTCCGTGCGAGTGGTCAGCGCGGTCGTGGCGGCCTTGCGCAACGCTTCGTCCAGAGGCATCCCAGCCGCCATGAGCCGCTGCGCCACAGCGACGGTCGCCATGGCCGCTCGCACGCTGGCACCCTTCTTGAACTTGGCGTGCACCCTTGTGGCGCGCGTTATAGCTGTGGCGCGCCACAGCAGCAGTCCATCTTCGCAACCCGTCTGGGCACGCACGATCTGCGCCTCTTCCGCCGCACTCTGGTAGTGCAGCGCCACGTGCTCGAACCGATCGCGCAGGGCCTCCGACAGATGACCCGTAGCGATGTACTCGACGGGGTTCTGGGTGGCGATGACCTGGAACCCCTCGGCGGCTCGGACCTCGCCTATGCGCGGGACGATGAGCAGGCGCTCGTCCAGGGCCGGGAGCAGCACGTTCTGCACGCTCTCGGGCATGCGGTTGAGTTCGTTGATGAAGAGCACCGATCCCGCCGTCATGGCCTGTACCAGCGGCCCCGGGAAGAACGTCTCCTCGGTATAGCCCTTCTTGAGCACGAGAGGCGGGTCGAACCACCCTGTGAGCTTGCTCTCTGAGTAGCGGTCGTCCCCGTCCACACGTACGGTCTGCCGGCCCAAGTGCCGGCAGACGGCCAGCGCGACAGTGGTCTTGCCCACTCCCACCGGCCCCTCGAAGAGCACGTGACGACCGGTCTGGAGCACCGCCAGCGCAAGGGCCAGCTCTTGTTCCCGGCCGACGATGCCAGACGCCTCCTGGATAGCGCGAATGGGGGTCATCTTCCTGCCTTCCACTGCCAAGACGATCCACAGATGGACTGCACGCGCCGCGGGCGCTCGGGGGAGCGCGCTCCAGCGGGCGTGGACCCCTACTCTATCAACAGCAGCCCCACGAGCCGGTACCCACCATCAGGGACGCGGGCGACCCGCAGCTGCAGGCCGGCCGTGGCCGCCGTAGCGAACACGTCCACCCCACAGGCGGCCAACGACGGCCGCAGGAGCTCGCGGTGGCGACAGGTACCGTCGGCCGGACAGGGTTCGTCGCCGCACCAGACGCACGGGCCCGCGACCACGGCGAACGCCTTGGTGCGCCCGGTGAGCAACGCGTCGCGCTCCATGGCTAGCAGCGCCTCCGCCAGGCGGCGGCGCGCCGCGGCGTCCCGATCGTCGCCGCCGTCCGAGGCAGACTCGGGCGGGCCGGACGGCACATCGACCCACACCAGCGCTGCTGACGAGTACTCAGCGAGCACCGCGCGGAAGTCGCGAGGCTGAGGCGCGTTGGGCGGACAGCCAAGTCGCACCCCGTAGGCGTCACAGCCGTACGCACACTTGAGACGCACCCACTCGGCCACCACGACGTCTTGCGCGGCCACGGGCACAGCGCCGTCGGCGCCCGCACGCACAGCGTCGCGCTGCAGCACAGAGAGCTTGTCGTCGGTCACGTCACTGAAGGGTCGAGTGTGTCATCCGCACGCC
>CAYMTC010000237.1:0-3611 GCA_964393265.1 uncultured Thermoleophilia bacterium | reverse complement strand
GCGCGAGCGAGGTTGCACGGCTCGTGGTATACGATCGCCGTACGATCTGCCGACTGCGTCGGCGCCAGCTTCCCGCTGGCCACCAGCTGCGCGAGCAACTCTGTGTGGTGGAGCGCCGGGATGCTGAAGCCGAGAGCCGGATATTCGTGCAGGAACACGTTGAGACCATGCGGGCAGTGCGTCACGACCGCGCGCGCCCCTGTCTCCTTGACCATCTCGATGGCCTGGAGAGCAAGCATCTGGAACCGGCCCTCCTCGCCCAGCCGCTTGGCAGGCTCCCCGCAGCACGGCTCGGCGGGACCCAGCGTCACGAAACGCACGCCCGCAGCACGCAGTAGGTCCATGGTCGCACGCGCGACCTGGGCGGTGCGCTCGTCGTAGGCGGCAGCGCAGCCGATCCAGTACAGATACTCGGGCGGCTCACTGACACTGGCGGCGCCGAAGAGGACCTCCTCGGCGTAGGGTACGTCAGCGAACCACGCGGCACGCTCGTGCAACGGCAGCTTGTATGGGTTCTGATTGCGGTCCAGCGCTCCCAGGATGCCCAGCTTCTGCTCGTCCAGACGGTTCTGGTCGACGAGCGCGCGACGGAAGTCGAGGATGTAGTCGACGTGCCGGATACGCGACGGGCACACCTGCTCACAGGCATAGCAGTTGGTGCATGACCAGACCGCATCCTCGAAGTCACCTGCCAGCTTGCGCTCTGGATGGGCGCCCGCGTCGGCACCCAAGGCGACCCGGATCTCCTGCACCAAGTCACGGGGCGAGAGCAGGCGGCCCGCCGCCTGCGCTGGGCACTCCTGATGGCAACGGCCGCAGGCCACGCAGGCATCTGCGGCCAGTCTGTCGACAGCTGCCAGCTCGTCCGTGGTCGCTGTGCCGCACACCAGCTCCACGTCCTCCTCTGACTCCATGGCCGCCGCCAGATCGAACGGCGTCGTCAGCTTGGTGCGCGGCCTCTGCGGATCATGGGCCGCGACGTTAGCTGGGAGCACCCATAGGTGGCTGAAGCCGGTCCACGCAGCACCCGCGACGAGCGCGAACGCGCCACCGGCGTGAAGCCACCAGAACACCGCATAGACGGTCGTCGGCGTTCCTGTGGGCTCGGCCACGCCGGTCAGCAGATGCGAGAGAGACCACCCCACGAATGCCGCCGCCGCCCACTCGTTGGGCTCAGCAGCGATCCGGTACGCCTCCAGGCCGAAGCCGCTGAGACCCATGAACAGCAGACCGATGACGACCAGCAGGGTGGACATCTTCGGGGTCAAGTACTCAGGCCGAGTGACGACACGGCGCCACAGGGCTATGGTCGCCCCGATGACCAGCGCCAGGCCGGCCAAGTCCAGGACCAGTTCGAAGAGCACGTAGAACAGACCCCGTATCTCGAAGTCCCCGAACCAGCGCAGGACGTCCTCGTAGAAGAGCACGAGCAGCGTGCCGAGGAACAGCAGGACCATGCCGTAGAAGATCGGCAGGTGAAGCACCGCCGGCAGTCTCTTCTCTCTGACCTTCGTCTGCGCCACGATGTCCGTGACAGCGCGCACGACCCGCGGCCTCCATGCCAGGCCATCGCCCTTGAGGCCGGCCCACAGGGACCCACGCACGCTGCGGTAGGTGCGGAGACGGCGCACCGCACCCCACACGAAGACGCCAGTCACCACCGCCACGCACGCGTACATGACGATGAGCGTCACAGCGTGCGACAGGAACGGCAGGTACTCCCTGGCGTAGTCGATATCCACTCTCGCCTCCGCTCAGCCGCCGAGCGCGTCCACTAGCGCCGGGACGACCTTGTAGAGATCGTTCTGGATCACGAAGTCCGCGTTGCGTGTGATCGGCGCCTTGGCGTCGTTGTTCACGGCGGCCACCACGCGCACGCCCTTGATCCCGGTGAGGTGCTGGACCTGGCCGGAGATGCCGAGCGCCAGGTACAAGTCGGCGCTGATGGTCGATCCGGTGAGGCCCACCAGCCGCTCCTTCGGCAGCCACTTGAAGTCCTCTGCGATGGGGCGTGAACAGCCCAACTCAGCGCCTAAGGCGGCGACAAGGGGCTCGACGATGGCGATGTCTTCCGCCCGCGCGAAGCCCCGGCCCACGGAGACCACGATACGAGCCCCGGCCAGATCCACGGTCTTCTCGACAGCATCTTGGGACACGACACGCACCGACGTCCCCGACCCTTCTGGCAGCCGTAGTTCGACGACCGGGACGGCGGGGCCTGGCGGGGCCTCGCATGGCGCCGCCGTCAGCAGACAGACAGCCGGCGACTTGGTCAAGGCGAACTCGGCGTTGGCCACGCCGCCGTAGACGGACCTCTGCGCCACAAGGCCACCGTCTTCGCTGCGCGACACCGCGTCGCACATGCTCGCGCAGGCCGCGTTCAGCCGCAGCGCCGTGCGGGCCGTGGCTTCGCGCGCCGCCGGCGCGTCGCAGAGGAACACCGCATCAGCCGCTCTTTCGCCTTCCGCCGTCGCCGCGACCAGCGCGGCGGACCACAGCTCCCCTGACAAGACACCCTCACCGACCTCACAGGCGATGACCGTGTCCGCCAGGCCACCAACGTCGAGCGCCACGTCGCCGAGGCTCGCTGCAGCGGGTGCCAATACCTGGCCACCCCCGGTGAGCACCAGGGCCTCCACGCTCCCTTGACCGGCGATACCCCGTGCCACCTCGGCCACATGTCGCAGGCCGACTCGATCCGCGGCACTCACGATGACTCTTGCATCCATCACAGCACCGCCGCTTCCCGCAGTTTGGCGACCAGGGCAGCAGCGGCTTCCTCGGGGGAGCCGTCTAGCACGACGCCTTGCCGCTCCACTACGCTAGACGTGCAGGCTCGGAGCTCGACCCCCGAGGCGATCTCGCCTAGCGACTCAGCCGACAGGTCGAGATCGCCCAGAGACAGCCTCCCGATCCTGTCCGACTTGACCTTCATCGTCTGCAGCACCGTGGGCAGACGGGGGACGTTCATGCTCGAGTCCACACCTATCACACAGGGCAGCGGCGCCCTCACAGTCGTCAAGGTATCGCCTTGGTCCAGCACCGCCTCGACCCCATCGTCATCGATCTTGATCCCGACGACAGGCGCCACATAGGGCACCTGGAGGAGCTCTGCCAGCGCTGCGGGGGTAAGGCCGTTGTAGCCGTCTTCGGACACCAATCCACACATGACGACGTCAGCGTCGCCCAGCTTCTCCACGGCCTTGGCAAGCACCCTAGCCGTGAGGAGCGGATCGAACGCGTCGAGCCATCCATCTTCGATGAGGTATCCCTTGTCGGCACCCATGGCGACGGCCTCTTTGAGCGACTTGACTGCCGCTTCACCGCCGACCATGAGCACGTCCAGATCCACGAACTCGCCTGTTTCCTTAAGGACGACGGCGGCCTCCAGAGCGTTCCGGTCGTAGTCGCTGATCTTGGTAGGCAGATTGCGAAGGATGACCTCTCCTCGCTCGTCGTCCCAGCGGATCTCGGTCGAGTCCACGACGTGTTTGGCGCAGACGATGATTCTCATTTCGCTCCCTGTCGATTCGCGGCTCAAGCTTCTTTCGGCACGCGGAGCCGCAAAGATGCGGCTCCGCGTGCCGACGCACAGGCTTGGTGCACGCTAC
>CAYMTC010000236.1:0-3646 GCA_964393265.1 uncultured Thermoleophilia bacterium | reverse complement strand
GTGGGGGTATAGCTCAGCTGGGAGAGCGTTTGGCTGGCAGCCAAAAGGTCAGGGGTTCGAGCCCCCTTACCTCCACCACGTCTCACACCATCGCCTCATCACGTTCGCCGCGCGGGTAGGTGGTCTTCTCTTGTCGAAGTCGCACCTCACGCTGATCACGACATAAGCGCCTGCTCTGAACCAGTGAGAAAGGGAGTAGCATGACGACCAGCTGGCACGACAAGAAGGCATCGTTTCCCGTCATCGATGTGAGGGATCTTACGACTGCCTTCTTGCCTATGCTCCTGCACAAGGCGCAACAAGTGAACCTCCACAATGGCATCTGCGTCGTGCAGAGCTTCGAGCCAAAGCCGCTCTACTCTGCCCTAGAGGACCTGGGGTTCGACCATGTCACCGACAAGGTCTCAGAGCATGAGTATCGAGCCTACTTCTATAGGACAGAACTCAAGTCCATGACCTTTGAGACCGGCGCTGACATGCCGTTCAAACCCACGGCGATCGTCAACTACAAGATCATCGATGACTTCCTTGCAGGTACTATCGTCGATCTGTGGGAACTCATCTGGGACAAGCCCGACGCCGCACTTGACCTGAAGACGAAGCTGCTCCTCTCCATGAGTAACGCCATCGGCGCCTCCCGTTTCCGACAGGCCACTCGCGAGCTCATCAAGGCCTACTCTCTAGGCACCACTGTCGCGGAACTCGACGAGCTCTTCTCCCTCTTCGCCTGGAACCAGGGTATCGGCCACTTCTCTTCGGAGATAGGTCCGTCCCCGGTCTTCGGCGCGTACAAGCTCATGAAGAAGAGAGAGAAGGAAGGACACGACAGAAAGGCCATCATCGACGAGGTCATGCAGTCGTTCGGGGACAGGAATCCCGAAGTAGACACCCTGTACAGACAGCAGCTCAGGCGCTGCGACAGGCGTTCACAAGAGTAGGTCCGGATGCGGCATCCGGTCACGCACAGGCCGTGCGTCCGGTGCCTTCGATACATCAGACGGGAGAGGGCGAGCGGGTCTCGAGATGCTCGAGGTGTCCAAACTGCACGTGACGTGGGGACAAGGCGTCCGCCCAGACGGTCCGCTCAGCCCACGCAGGTACACGCTGACGCACTCAGACCGCACGGGCCACCTGTTCCTCACCATCGCGCAGGACTACGACGACGAGGCGCTGCGCAAGCTACAAGCCAGACTGGAGCGTGACGAAGTCCTCGGCGAGTGGGTGATCGACTCCCACGGTCCTCGACTCGACCTGTACATGGCGGCCCAGGGAGGGTTGCCCGTCTTCGGCACCGCTGCGATGCGGTGCAGGATCTTCCGTCACTATCGCCCTCTTGTCCTCGAGGCTCTCCAGTATGGCGACCGCGCACTCACTCAGGCTCACCCGGAGCTCGATGGCGCCCCTGTGGTCGCACGGTTCCGCTGGCGTCGCGGACGCGTGGACAACGAGTCGTGGGGCGAGTGGGCTAGCGCCTGAGCGACCCACGGACGTCGTCACCGTCCGGTTGACCCACCTAGAGCAGCTATGCATAATGCCACTATGCATGACTGACCTATGCTTATCGGCACTCGCCACAGGTGACGCCATGGAGATCAACAGAGACCTCACCGCTGCTTCGTCCACGCCCATCGTGCTCGCGATCCTCGCCGAAGCCGACAGCTACGGCTACGCCATCCTCCAGCGAGTGCGCGAGGTCTCCGCGGGGCACCTGGAGTGGACTGACGGCATGCTCTATCCCGTCCTGCACCGACTCGAACGACTGGGGTACGTGGAGGCGCGGTGGGAGACCGCCGCGAGCGGACGGCGGCGCAAGTACTACCGCATCACGCCGCGCGGCCGGGTCCAGCTCGACGAGGAGCGCAGGCAGTGGCTAGCGGTGGACGCTACCTTGAGAGGCGTCTGGCAGACCCTCTGCCTGCCCGTCCCAGTCAGCGGCACGTCAGCGGCCGCGCTCTCCAGCGCGGTGAGCTGATCGATGCCAGATCTGGATCGCGACCACACACTGGAAGAGCAGATCGAGCAGTGGCGCAGCTACCTCCGGCGCCGACAGGCTATCGACTCAGTCGACGTCGCGGAGCTGGAAGACCATCTCCGCGAGCAGGTCGCAGTCCTGATCGAGGCGGGGCTCAGCACAGACGAAGCGTTCCTGGTGGCGGTCAAACGCATGGGCGACCTCGACGCCGTTTCGCGCGAGTTCGCACGCGAGCACTCGGAGCGCCTCTGGAAACAGCTCGTCGTCTTCCCCTCGTCGTCCGCGGCACCACGCGCGCGCACCAGGACCGAGGCCCTGGTGGCATTCGGCCTTGCCGCTGCCGCCGCCGTGGCCGTCAAAGTCCCAGCGCTGTTCGGCGCGGACTGGTCCGAGGACGGCGCCTTCCTCGCCCGCAACCTCAGCCTCTTCGTCCTGCCCCTGCTCGCTGGCTTCTTTGCCTGGAAACGGGCGCTATCCGCCCGCACCGTCCTCTGGTTGGCCGCCGCGTTCGTCGCGGCGGCGGTGGCGGCGAACGTCTATCCCTTCGCCACGTTCTCTTCCACTGAGACGCTCACCGCGCTCCACCTGCCCATGGTGCTCTGGCTGGTGGTTGGCAGCGCCTACGCGGGCCGCCGCTGGACCCAGGCCGCGGGGCGCATGGACTTCATCCGCTTCTCGGGCGAGCTCTTCATCTACTACGTGCTGCTAGCACTCGGGGGAGGCGTCCTCACCGCCTTCATGGCCCTGATCTTCCAGGCCATCGACATAGACCTTGAACCCTTCATGGAGTCGTGGATAGTGCCGTGCGGAGCCGTGGCGGCGCTCGTGGTCGCATCCTGGCTGGTCGAGGCCAAACAGAGCGTCATAGAGAACATGGCGCCCGTGCTGACTCGCCTGTTCACGCCCCTCTTCGCCATCGCGCTGCTCACGTTCTTGGGCGCCATGCTGGTGACCGGGCGGGGTATCGACATCGACCGCGATGTCCTCATCGTGTTCGACCTGCTCCTCGCGGTGGTGCTCGCGCTGCTGCTCTACTCGATCTCCGCGCGAGACCCCCTGTCACCTCCCGGCGCCTTCGACGTGGTGCAGGTGGTCCTGGTGCTCAGCGCGCTCGTAGCCGACGCAGTCGCGTTGTGGGCCATCGCCGCCCGCATCACCGAGTTCGGTCTCACGCCCAACCGGGTCGCCGCCCTCGGGGAGAACGTCATCCTGTTGGTCGATCTGGCGTGGTCCGCCGTGCTCTCTCTCCGCTTCCTCACCGGACGCGGGTCGTTCGCCACGGTCGAGCGTTGGCAGACCGACTACCTGCTCGTCTACGCCGTGTGGGCAGCCCTCGTGGTGCTCGCTTTCCCACCGCTGTTCGGATTCAAGTGAGTCACGGCCCGCGGTAGGATAGCGGCTCATCGTCTCCACGCTGCCTGGAGGCGCTCGCGTCCACGCCGCAGCGCCACACCCTTCGCTGAGGAGCCCACGCCTCCCCACATGACACACGAGACCGCAGCACACACCGCGACGGCATCCGCTGCCGGCACACCGCAAGGCGCTGGCACGGCGAGCTCCGACGAACGCGCTGGCACGGCGAGCTCCGACGAACGCGCGGACCTGGCGGTCGCCAGCGCGGCTCCTCGTGCTCGGACCATCCGCCCCTCCGCCGTCCTCTGGCTGGTCTTCCTC
>CAYMTC010000235.1:0-3649 GCA_964393265.1 uncultured Thermoleophilia bacterium | reverse complement strand
GCGAGATGCGACCCGAAGAAGTCACAGGTGAAGAGGATGCGATCCTCTTCCAGGAAGGTGGTGAACGTCTCGGGCCAGTGCACCCAGGGAGTGAAGACGAAGCGCAGCGTCTTGTCACCCAGCGACAGCGTCTCGCCGTCGACGATGGTCTGGAACCGCTCCGCGGGCACATGAAGATGGTCGATGAGCTCGACCTTGCACTTCTCGTTCGTGATGACCGTGGCCTCCGGATACAGGTCGAGCACGAATGGCAGACTCCCCGAATGATCCTGCTCTCCGTGGTGGTGGATGATGTAGTCGATGCGTGGGAAGTCGGCAAGCTGGTCCCTAAGGGTCGGCCACATAGGCGGATCGACGGTGTCCAGCAGCGCGACCTTCTCGCTACCCCGGACGATGAACGCGTTGTAGCTGGTGCCTTGCGGCAGCGGGATGAGCGAGTCGAACATCCGGCGATCCCAGTCGATGGCGCCGGCCAGATACACGTTTGGACGTATCTCTCTAGGTTTCATGATGCTCCTCGTCCGGAAGGCCGATGGTCGCTGCGCGTCCGTGACAGATCCAGCCGCCGACCAGTCGCTGGAGTGCCGATGTGGCCCACAGCGCAGTATGTCGATGAGTTCATACCCGCTGCGCGGGAGGCCAAGCACAGTGGCTCGGGCAAAGCTCGGTGGACAGTGCTCAGCGGACCGACCCTCATGCGCCGTCGCCGCGGGACTAGCAGCCCAGTTCGTTGGCCAGCTGCTCCAGGAACAGCCCCACGTCGGTGACGATCCCGATGGCCTGGAAGGTGCCGCGGTCGGCCAGCTTGGTGACGACTGCGGGGTTGATGTCCACACAGATGGTGCGCACCGCAGCCGGCAGGAGATTCCCCGTAGCGATGCTATGGAGCATGCTGCTGAGCATGAGACAGGCCCCGGCTGCCTGACAGTACGGACGCATGGCCGCTTGGGCCTGCAGCATGTCCGTGATGACCTCCGGCATAGGGCCATCGTCACGCAACGAGCCGGCTAGCACGTACGGCGTGCCCGTGGTGACCAGGGTGTGCATTATGCCCTCGGTGAGGACACCCTGCTCGACTGCGGCGGCGAACCCACCGTACTGCCTGATCGTGTTGATGGCCCGCAGGTGGTGCTCGTGGCCCCCGGCCACGGCCGAGCCTTCCTTCAACGACACACCGAGGGAGGTGCCGAAGAGCGCCGCCTCGCAGTCGTGCGTGGCCACCGCGTTCCCGCCGAACAGCACGGTGACGTAGCCCGAGCGGATGAGGCGGGCAAGGTGGGGGGCGGCCCCGGTGTGCACCACCGCAGGCCCTGCGACCGCGATGATCCCTCGGCCCGACTCCTTGGCGCGCCGCAAGAGGCGCGCCACTTCGCGGATGATCAGTGCCTTGGGCTTCTCAGAGGACACCGCCGAGCCCATGAACTCGAAGGGCTGGCTCTCGCGGGTACGCTGGAGCGGCACCACGCGCACACCGGCGTGCCCCACCACATACAGGTCGCCCGCGCGCACAAGGTTCATCGGCACGTTCGCCGCAACACGCGCCTCGAGGTCCACGCGTATGCCGCAGTCCATCTCGGTCTTCGCCACAGCCAGCCACTCACCGCCGAGCCGCACATGCGTCTCCATGTGAGTGGTGGCGTAGAAGCCCTCGGGGAACACGCCGTCTGCCGGCGCGGGGGCGACGACGGCGTCGGTGCTCGCCACGGCCTCGACGCCGTGCTCCGTGATGGTGGCCAGGATAGTGTCCAGGTGCTCTCGGTCGCGTCCGAACACCCGCATGACTGCCACGGACTTGTCGTTCTGTGTGCGACCGATTTCGATCGACAGCACCTCGAACTCACCCTCCAAGTCCTTGATGTCGTCCCAGACCTGCGGGAGCATGAGGGAGTCGATGAGGTGTCCTTCGATGCGGACGTCTTCGTATGGATGCTGTTTCATGACCGATCCTCGACGATGCCCACTAGTTCGGGCGTGGTGGACGACTTACCTGCCGGGCTCTGCGCCGCCGCCGGAAGACGGCTGCTGTGGATGCGAGCCACGGGCAGCCCGACGGCTAGGCCCGCGGCTCGCCCGGCGGGGCCGGGGCGTCGCCGCCCGCCGGCGGCGGCGGCGCAGTCACCACGTACGGGAACTGGTACGCCTGATGACGTGAGAACCCCTGGCGCTCGAAGCCGGCCCAGAGGAGGTCGCCGCGCTCGAGATGAACGCGCAACAGATTGAGCGAGTACGGCATGGCTGCCACGTCGTCTGGCTCGACGCCTTGCCAGCCCAGTGCACCCGTGTACTCTTCGGTGCCCTCGGGCACAAGCTCGACGTGACCCTCAAGCTGCAGGCCCGCGAGGCTGTCCATACCGCGGTACGGGTCGTAGACGGCGACCGATACGTTGGCGTTCACCATGAGGTGGGCGAACTTCTCGCCGCCCTCGCTGAGGAGGTAGAGGGCGCCGTCACGATACACGTACTCGACCGGCGTGGCGCGCACGTGCCCCCCGGCGCCTGTGCAGAGGGTGCACGTGTTGTGTGCCCTCAGGAAGCCGTCGATGCGCCGCCGGACTTCGTCGGGCGGCGCCGCCCTTGAGTACGAGTCGCGGATGGCCTTGATGGCCAACGCCGCCTCGGCGACAGCCTCAGCGGAGTACGCATCCATCTCGCTGAGACCGCGGTGGCCGCGCATGTCCTGCGCCCGCTCGATGTCGATGCGATCGGCTGCATCGAGCCAGTCCATGGCCACACGGCCGCCCAGTCCCCCGGTCCAGACCACGCACTCGCCGAGGACCCCCGCGAGAGGCTCCAGGTACGAACGGACCGCACCGGGACTGGTGGCGAGACCCACACACACGAGCGCGATGCGTCTGGCGCACAGCCAGTCGCTGTTGGCCTCCACGAACTCGATGATGCGGTCGTCTGGGCGGTGTCGGTACACCGGAGTGACGATGACGATGAACTCCGCGTGACTCGCGGCGCTGGCGCACGGCGACCGGCCAGGCGCCTCCTTGCCCGGCGCAGTGCCTGCGATGGACCCAAGCTCGCCTGCTCTACACACGCGAGATGGCCCAAGGATGCGGCCGATGTCACGCGCTATGGTCTCGCTGAGCCCGTACTTGCTCTCGAAGATGACCAGTGTCTGGGACATGCGCCTAGTCTCTCACAAGGGAGTGCTTGCAGCGCGCCCGTTTCGTCGTGCCGGCAACGCCTCGATGATGAGGATGCCGCTCAGGATGAGCCCGGCGCCTGTCAAGAGCCGCCACGTCACGCTGTCCATACCGAAGATCACGCCGAACGTGGCGCTGAAGACGCTCTCGAGACAGAGCAGCACCGCAGCGTGCGTCGAGGTGGTGCGTCGCTGGGCCCAGGATTGCACGATGAAGGCGAGCACCGTCCCCGAGAAGGCTGTCCAGGCGACGGCGGCCCAAGCCTGCCACGGAAGGTGGAAGCTCACGTCCGCCACCACAGGCGTTATGACGAGGCAGAGGACCATGGAGGCCGCGATCTGCGTGACGGCCAGCGTCGCCGGAGGCACCCGCGGCGCGAAGAAGCCGGTGGCCACGATGTGGAGCGCGTAGCAGAGAGCTCCGATGAGCGTGAGTCCGTCCCCCAGACTGATGGTGAAGTCCCCCTGCAGTGAGAGCACGCCGAGGCCGATGGTAGC
>CAYMTC010000234.1:371-3650 GCA_964393265.1 uncultured Thermoleophilia bacterium | reverse complement strand
GTGCAGCACGCGCTGCTGGGCGTTCTCGCCCGGCAGGCCGACGTACTCGTCGAGGTTGAACGTCCGCACGCGGCTGGCGTCGAGACGCCCGTCGTTGAATGCCTTGGCGAGGTGCTTGTAGAGACCCGTCGGCGAGTTGCCGGTGGCCAACCCAAGCACGTACTGGGATGCGACCGTCTGCCTCTGCTCGATGTCGGCGGCCACCACTTCGGCAGCCACAGCGCTCATCTGGTCGAAGTCTCTGGTGACGTGGATGGTGAACGGCATGCCCGTGCCCTCCCGGTCCTTGTCGTTGCGAACCCGCGCTCAGCCGATGGCGCTCTTGACGACACCGGCGACCAGCTCACAGTACTTACTGGTCACCTCCTCGGTGGGCCCCTCTACCATGACGCGGCACATGTTCTGCGTGCCGGAGTAGCGGACGAGGACGCGGCCCTGGTCCGCAAGCTCTGCTTCCGCCTGAGCGATGGCCTCGACGATCTGTGGGACGCTCGAGATCTCCGGCTTGCTCTTGACGTCGACGTTGATGAGCTTCTGTGGGAACACGTCCATGAGACGGGCCAACTCCGACAGCGGCTGGCCCGTCTTGAGCATGGCCGCCAGCAGCTGCAGCGCGGTGAGGATGCCGTCGCCGGTGGTGTGGTGATCGAGGAAGATCATGTGCCCGGACTCCTCGCCCCCGATGACGGCGCCCAGGCGCTGCATGTCCTCCAGCACGTAGCGGTCACCCACCTTGGAGGCGTGATGCTGGAAGCCATGCTTCTTGCAGGCGAGCGTGAGACCGAGATTGCTCATGACGGTGCTCACGAGGAGATCGTTCTGAAGCTTGCCTTCCTGCTTGAGCATGCGGGCACAGATGATGAGGATCTGATCGCCGGTGATCTCTGTGCCCTTCTCGTCGACGGCGATGAGGCGGTCGCCATCGCCGTCGAAAGCCAGCCCGACGTCGGCGCCGGTCTCGACGACGGCGGCGCGCAGGTCGGCGGTATGCTGGGAGCCGCAGTCGCGATTGATGTTCAGTCCGTCGGGCTCGTCATGGATGACGGTGAGCTCGGCGCCCAGCTCGGCCAGCGCCTCCGGCGCCACCTTGTATGTGGCACCGTTGGCCACATCCACGGCGATCTTCATGCCCTCCAGCGACAAGTTGCGCGGGAACGTGTTCTTGAGGAACACGATGTAGCGACCGTGTGCATCGTCCAGTCTGAACGCCCGGCCCATCTGCGCCGGAGGCGCCACCATCTGCGGCAGCTGTCCGCCCAGCATGAGCGCCTCGATCCCCTCCTCTTGCTCGTCCGAGAGTTTGAACCCCCGGCCGGAGAACACTTTGATGCCGTTGTCCTGGAAGGGGTTGTGTGAGGCGGAGATGACGAGGCCGGCATCCGCACGCATGCTCTCGGTGATGAACGCGATGCCCGGCGTGGGCAGGACGCCGACGAGCACGGGCTCGCCGCCCATGGACGTGATGCCCGACTCAAGAGCGCTCTCGAGCATGTAGCCGGATATGCGCGTGTCCTTACCGATGATGATCCGGGTGGTGTGACCTTCCTGCTTGAGGACGTGTGTGACGGCTTGGCCGACAGCAAAGGCGGTCGCGGCATCCATGGGGTGGCGGTTCGCCTCGCCCCTGATGCCGTCGGTGCCGAACAACCTACCCATGGCGTCTCCTCACTCGTGACGTGCTCGTCGGCGTTCCCTGTCAGCGTTCCTGGAAGAGCTGCAGCGGCTGCAGCAGGTCGTCCGCGCGCACACAGAGCGCGTCGACCACCTGCTGGAGCCACCGGACACCCGCAGCAGCGACCTGTACGGGCAGCTGCTGGACGGTCTGGACATAGGAGGCGGCAGCGCCCGATGGCTGCCGTGCGGCCTCGGCCGCGCGAGCCTCCGCGAGCGCCGCCAGGAACTCGCCGCGGCCGGTCTGCGGAGGCTCGTCATCGAAGAGGGCAGCGACGTCGCCGACATGATCACGCAGCGCCCGCCGGCCGACGTCCTCCGCCGGCACCTTGGCCGCCATCGCGGCGAGCCGCTTGGTGCGCTCCCGCTTGGCGGACGCCAGCACCTGGAGCGCGCCCTGGTAGACCTGCTCGCCGAGCTCCTGCACGGCGAAGAACGGCCGACGCACGTGCGCATACCACTGCTCCAGTGCGACCAGGCTGGCCAAGTACACGACGTTGTTGGCCACCACTCGGCGCAGGTTGGGGTACACGTGTCGCGCGTGCTGGCGGTCGGCGCCCGGGTGCGAGGGGCCTATCACGAACCGGCCATCCGCCAGGATGTCACGACGCAGCACCGAGCCGGCGGCCACGACCGTACCGAAACCCACCCGTACCGGACCGACGGTGCCGCCCTGGCCACCGAGGAAGATGGGCGGCTGGTCCAGCATGACGCCGCGTGGGACATCGCCGAAGAGGGACGGCGTGGTCTTGTCGCCGTCTGGCGTGAAGTTGAAGTGGATGTACGAGCTGCCGACCTCACTGTGGTCCTTGCGACTCGTGCCACCGGCCATGAGACAGTCGCACAGGTTGATGAGACTGCCGAGCGTGACGAACGGGAACAGGATGGTCTGTTTGAGGCCGACGCAGTGGGCACCGTTGGCCTCCTCTTCAAGGAGGCAGCCCTCGCGCACTTGAGCAGCCGGACCCATGTTGGCCCCCTCGAGGAACACCGACCGCTTGAACGAACCGCCCTTGAGCTGCACGGCGGGACCTAGGCAGCAGTCGTCTATGGTGACCGGTGCCTCGGCGCCCAGCGTGACGCCGGCAGAGATGACCGTGCCGGCGCCGTAGATACGACAGCCGGGGTACAGAGTGACGTCCCGGCCGGAGATGCGTTCCAGATCGACCTCCGCACCCACGTCCAGCGTGAGCGGATTGGGTATGTGGACACCCTTGTCCATGAGCTGGACGACAGCGTCGTAGGCCCTTGGCCGCAGTCCTCCGGACAGCGTCTCCATACACTCCACCACCTGGTCCGCTGATAGCTGGTCGCCTGCGCGTCCACGCGAGGGCCGTGTCCGCGAAAAGCTGCCGCGCAGACTCGCGCAACGGGGGTCACGTGTCAAGCCCGGAACCAGCCAGGCACGGTCGCGCCCGAGGTCACTCGGACCCGCCCCGCGACCACGGCCCGGGACTGACACTGGGACGAGTGCGAGCGCAGCGCTTGAGGCTGGATCACCCGTCCGCCCATCGACGGACGAGGCCTTGGCCGCTGCTACCTGCTGCGCCGGCCGAAGTCGACGGTGGTGAGCACTGTGCCGCGAAGAGATCGGAAGAGCGTCGTGTA
>CAYMTC010000234.1:0-361 GCA_964393265.1 uncultured Thermoleophilia bacterium | reverse complement strand
TCCGATCTCTCGATCTCCAGGAGGTCGACCACCGCGAGAGAGTAGCGCTCCTGCAAGCGTTGCAGATACGCGCGCAGGTCGTCCACCTTGGCCTGCCACCCGACCTTGCGGAACGCCTCGAGCGCCACCGGGTGGTAAGGCATGATCACCACGACCGGGCAGACACCGTGCCTATTGAGAAGCTTGACCGTCTTCTCGAAGTAACGGCGCGAGCGCGCCCGGCGACGTTGCCGCAGGTCGCCGGCACCGGCTAGGCGGGCACAGACGTAGTCCCTGAGTGACTGTTCCAGAGTATAGCCGGCACGTAGACGGCGATCGTAGACGTTGCAGACCACCGCGCCGCGATTGGAGAACGTCTTAC
>CAYMTC010000233.1:0-3660 GCA_964393265.1 uncultured Thermoleophilia bacterium | reverse complement strand
GCCCCCCGATCGCGGCGGGCGCGCGGCGCTGCGGCGGGTGCGCGGCGCTGCGGCGGGTGCGCGGCGCTGCGGTGGGTGCGCGGCGCTGCGGCGGGTGCGCGGCCTCCATGCCCAAGCCCGGACCTCGCCGCCCAGCGCCCCAACCCCCTCGCCTCCCGAGGCCCTAGGCTGGGGCGCCGCTAGCTGGAGTCCTGCACGGTGGCCCGACCGCGGGCGTAGTCGTTGTGCCACCCCGCCCGCACGGGCATGGTCTTGTACAGCTCCCGCCGCCGCGCCTCCAGGAGGAGCCTGGGGCGCCCGGCGAAGTCGGCGGCGCACTGCACGGTCCTGCCGGTCTGCGCCGCGAGCTCATCCAGCCACGCAGCGCCCTCTGCCGAGCGCATGAGGTGGTGGTCCAGTATCAGCGTGCCCACCCCCTGTGCTAGGCGCAGCGCGTTGGTCCAGGCGCGGCCGCGCTGCTCCGCGTCGAGCGCCTTCTGATACAGCGGCGGCCCGGCCGCCAGCACCCACTGCGGCTCCCATTCCAGGATCATGTCGATGGTCGACGCCCTCAGCAACTGGATGTCCGACGCGTGCACGAACGCCCTGCCTCCTACGTCGACGCGCGTCAGCATGACACTGCCCAACGACGACCCTCCGTCGCCGTGGTCCACGGCCCGGGAGAAGGTCAGACAGCCGTCCTGACAGCCTTCGGCGTCCTGGAAGCGTGGGCCGAGGACGTCCATGAGGTCCTCGGCCCTCTTCTGGCTGGTCGCTGTCTGCGTGTACGGGCAGAGGCCCCAGGCACGCAGCCGCGCGAACTCGGGCGGCAGCTGCCAGATGCCCAGTTGGTACGGGTTCGCGTCCAGAAGAGGCACGTGGTCGCCGTGGTAGTGGCTGAACACCACGTCGCTGGCGCCTTTCAGCGCCTCGATGATGCGGTGGCGGACGGCTCGGCCCGCGGCCACCTGCACAGGGTGAGGAGGAAGCCCGTGCCGCCAGGCCCCCAGCGCCACGCCCGGGTCGATGACCACCACGCGGCCGCGCGTCTCGACTCGGCAGCAGAGTCCTCGTACCCCCAACGACTCGGCACCGAGGATGTCCAGCCTCACTGCAGAGGGACCTCGATCACAGCGCCCAGACCGCCTTCCACGAAGTCCTCGCTCCACGCCTTGCGGAAGAGGCCGATCGCGGTGTCGCCCGTACAGTGGCTGGGCGCCACCTTGTCCACGTGAGCGGACTGCAGCTGCCCGATGATGCCCTTGATCTCCGACCGGCTCATGCCCTTGAGGTGGAAGCCGCCCATGAGCAGCCCCACGGGCTTGTCGGCGGTGCCCATGGCCACGCGTGCCAGCCGCTCGATGCCGGGGTGCGCGCAGCCGGTGATGACCACGATGCGCTCGCCCACGTTGAGCATGAGAGCCTGCTCGATCATGGTGCCGGGCAGCGGCCCGGTGCTGCCGATGCCGTCGGCGAGCCACCCTGCCCCGTGCACAGTGCTGACCCGCGCGCCGCGGTGACTCATGGCGTTCCGCACATCCGCCGGCAGGTCCACGGGCAGCCACAAGTCCACGTCGGGATGCACCTCGAGGAAGGCGCGCAGCCCGCCCGCGTGGTCGGCGTGCATGTGCGAGATCATGACCGCCTCGACACACGCCGGGTCCACGCCCAGCCGGGCCATGTTCTGCAGCAGCACGCCGCCGTCGGCGCCGGTGTCGAACAAGAGCGTCTTGGCGAGGCCCTCAACGAGGCAGGAGAAGCCCCAGCCGGTCGTGAGCCCGGCCACCAATGGGATGTTGTTGAACAGCACCGTGATGCGCACCACGCCGGGCGGCGGCGCGACATGCGGTGAGGCGTGCCTCTCGGCCGCCTGTGGGACGTCGTTGGCGGGGGGTCGATTCATCGGCACGTCTCTCCTCTTGCCATACTCATAGGACAGAGCCTACACCCCCGGGGCGGCGCGGTCGTCACCCGCGACTCAGCGCCCTGACTCACATTTGCGCTGCGGCGTTCCTGGGTAACAACTGACCGACCAATTATAGGACAGATTTTGTCGGAGAAGGGCACTGGCGCCGGCAGTACCGCACTCAGTCGTGACGAGCCCACCATCGTCCATAGGGCGCGGGGACCCGACACCACGACGCGGCGACCGGGAGGGACACGGTGGTCGAGCTACGCAACCAGTTCATCTTCGCCCCCATAAAGACCGGCTACTCGGACGGTACCGGCGTCGTCACGGACCGTCACCTTGCCTTCTACGAGCCGCGCTCACGACACATCGGCGCGGTCATCCCCGAACCCTTCTACCTGGACTCCCGGCTGCGCGAGCTGCCCACGCAGATGGGCATCGACTCCGACGACAAGCTCGACGGCCTCTCGCGCTTGGTCAAGGTGATCCATGATGGAGGCGCCGCCGCCATCGCCCACCTGAGCCATCCCGGACGGATGGCCAACCCGACTATCCCCGACAACGTCTTCCTGTCGTCCACCGACAGGCCCTGTGAGGCCGGCGGCGCTACACCCAAGCGCATGAGCGAGGGAGACATGGACGAGGTGGTCGACCTCTTCACTGCGGCCGCGCGGCGTGCGCGGTCAGCCGGGTTCGACGCCTTGGAGCTGCAGCTCGGCCACGGCTACCTGCTGGGCCAGTTCCTCTCTCCACTGGTGAACGACCGCGAGGACTCCTACGGCGGCGACTTCACCTCTCGTGCGCGGTTCCCGTTGCGCGTGGTCGACGCGGTCCGCCAGTCCGTCGACCTGCCTCTCCTTGTGCGCGTGAGCGGCGACGAGATGGTCCCGGGAGGGATCGAGCTTCCTGAGACCATCTCGCTGGCCTGCGAGCTGGGGCTACGCAACGTGATGGCGGTGCACGTCTCGGCCGGCACCGTGTGCAGTACGCCGCCCTGGTTCTTCCAGCACATGTTCATCCCGGCTGGCAAGACGTGGGAGCTGGCGGAGGCGGTGAGCAAGCAGGCCAAGGTGCGAGTCGTCGCCGTCGGCCGCATCAACTCGGTAGAGGATGCTCACCGCCTCACGGAGCGCTTCCCCAAGGGCTACCTCGGGGTCGGTCGGGCACTGGTCGCCGACCCCGACTTCGTCGGCAAAGTGCTCGGCGTCATCGACGAGCCGGTGCGCCCCTGCCTGGCGTGTTCTGAGGGCTGCCTGGGCGGCGTGCGTTCGGGGGTCGGCCTGCAGTGCCTCGTCAATCCTCAAGTAGGCCGCGACGCCGTGACCGTGACGCCCGCCACGGACAGCAAACGCATCGCCGTCGTAGGGGGTGGCCTTGCCGGTATGGAGGCCGCTATCACCTTGCGCCAGCGCGGCCACAGCGTGGATCTCTACGAGGCCGAGGCTCTCGGCGGCCAGTTCAACCTGGCGCCCCTCACACCCCACAAGCGCTCGATGGGACGCCTGGTCCCCTACCTTCGCGAGGAAATCCTGAGCCACGGGGTCACAGTGGTGTCCCGGCACGCCGACGCGGACGACGTGCGCGACTACGACGGCGTCGTGGTCGCCACCGGCTCCCTCCCGCGCGCGCCCAAGATACCCGGGCTGGACTCGTACCGCTGGGCGGACCTGCTCGCCGATGATGAGCTGCCCTCCGGCCAGCACATCCTCATCATCGGCGGTGGCAGATCGGAAGAGCGTCGTGTAGGGAAAGAGTGTAGGATAGGGGGGGGG
>CAYMTC010000232.1:0-3665 GCA_964393265.1 uncultured Thermoleophilia bacterium | reverse complement strand
GCTTGGTGGGGTGTTTCACCTCGGGGGCGGGGCGGCTTTTGTGTGCCCGCTCCCGGGGCTGGGGGGGGGGGCCGTCGGGGCGCGGGCCGCCCCACCCCGGGCGCCAAGCAGTAGAGCAGGAGACAGCGCATGATCAAACTCTTCTTCGTCACCGACATCCACGGTTCGAACGTCTGCTACCGCAAGTTCCTGAACGCACTGCCCATCTACGGGGTCGACGTCGCTATCCTGCTCGGCGACCTCACCGGCAAGGTGCTGGTGCCACTGGTCGAGAAGACTGCCAGCTCGTGGGAGTGCACTCTCATGGGTCAGCACGTCGATATCGAGACCAAAGACGAGCTTGAGAAGATCAAGAAGACAGTCGAGAACGCCGGGTACTACTGGGTTCACCAGTCCCGTGACGAGTTCGAGGACACCCGCTCAGACCCGGCAAAGGTCGACGCTCTCTTCAAGAGCCAGGTGCTCAAGCGCGTCCAGGAGTGGCTGGATCTGGCGGACGAGCGACTCGACGGCAAGCCGTTCCAGATGTACATGGCGCCGGGCAACGACGACTGGTTCGTGATCGACGACATGATCGACGCTGCCAAGCTGGTGCATCCGTGCGACATGCGCAACGTGGACATGGCTGGTCACGAGATGATCACCTGTTCCTGGAGCAACCCCACTCCCTGGCAGACGCCGCGAGAGGTGAGCGAAGAGGAGCTCGAGGTCAAGCTGGAGGGGCTCTGCGGCTTGGTCAAGAACCACGAGACGGCTATCTACAACTTCCACGTGCCGCCGTACGGCTACGCTCTAGACCTCTGTCCCAAGCTGGACGAGAACCTCACCATGGCGGCAGAAGAGAAGATCCACGCCGGCAGTCTCGGCGCCAAGAAGGTCGTCGAGAAGTACCAGCCGTTGCTCGGCCTGTTCGGGCACATCCACGAGAGCCGTGGTGCTCAGAAGGCAGGCCGTACGCTGCTCATCAACCCCGGTAGCGAGTACTCGGAAGGCATCCTCAAGGGTGTCATCATCATGCTAGACAAGAAGAAGGTGAAGGACTACGTTTTCACGTCAGGCTGATGCGGTGCATCGCTCGTTCCGGTACAGCAGGCACTGTGGCGTCGTTCGCACGCCCGGCCACTAGGCGTACCGAGCATCCGTGCAGATCGGCTCTCGCAGGGGTGGGAGCCAGGATCGGGGGTTGATACCAGCCGATGGCAACACAGAAGAAGCCGTTCATTCTGCCTAAGGACATCCCGCTTGACCAGTATCCCAAGCCGGAGGTGTTCCTCAGCGAGGGCAGGCGCCTCACAGAAGAGGCTACCAAGCGGGGTCTCCATCTGCGTGTGATGGGTCCGCTGGCGCTGCACTACTACTTCCCGGAGCAGATCGACCTGTACGCCAAGCTCGAGAGGCTGGGCGATCGCTACTTCACCGACATCGACTACGCTGCCTACGGCAAAGAGCGCAAGAAGATGATGGACTTCTTCGCCGAGATGGGCTACGAGTGCGACCTGCAGACCATGATGGTCTCGGGCAAGACGCGGCACATCTACTACGGTGGCCCGGTGCCCATGATCGACGTGTTCTACGACAAGCTCAACTACTGCCATGAGGTGAGCTACGAAGGCCGTCTGGACCTCGACCCATGGTCGGTGTCGCTGGCAGACATCCTGTTGCAGAAGCTGCAGATCGTCGAGATCAACGACAAGGACCTCAAGGACATCGAGTACCTGTTCACGGTCGCTGAGATCGGCGAAGACGACGAGAGGAAGATCAACGCGGCGTACATCGCCAAGCGCTTCGCCGAAGACTGGGGGTTCTGGTACACCGCCACGCAGCTCAACTTGCCCAAGGTCAAGACGCACTGTGACGAAGTGCCGGCGCTTAGCGCGGAGCAGCGGACCCACATCAAGGAGCAGACCGACAGGATGCTGGCCCGGATCGAGGCCGAGCCCAAGACCAAGGGCTGGGAGAAGCGGGCCAAGAAGGGCACAGACAAGATCTGGTACAACGAGGGCTTCTCAGACTGGTGAGTCGTTGGGCAGCGTCCGGCGTGCTGTCGGACGCCGTTCGTGATCCAGATGGGGCGGCTGTCGTCACGGCACCCGCCCCATCTGGCGTTCAAGGCCTGTGAAGTGGGACCCAGAACGTGTAACTGAGGCGCGGAGCGAGCGTGCCGTGCTCTGTGAGGCGGACTCCCACGCTCTCAGCGTCCACGGACGCCATGAGGTCACGTTGCGACTGCGAGCCCACCGCGGGCTCCGCGAAGGTACTGGCCTCTAGCCCGGCTTGCTCAGCCGCGCTGAGCACACGTCGCGCGCAGTCGCGCTCGAGCGCATCCAACTGGGCCATGGCGACTCCCTGGGCTATCCAGGCCTCCAGAGGTCCTGCGGACTCGATCATGGCGTTGAGACGGTCGTCGACCTCGCCGACCGTGCAGAGAGCCGCGGCCACCGCAAGGGGGAGTGGAGCGTCGGGGGCTGCGGCGATCTCCACCTCGCGACCGTCAGAGAGCTCCATCTGGGGGCGACGGTCATCGGCCACCAGGTAGACCGCGTACGTGGCGCACGGGCTGACCGCTTGGAGGACGACCGGGATGGTGCGCTCTATGGCAGCTCTCACCGACTCACGCGGGGTGTAGCTGGGCCCGCAGGCACAGCGCGTCACATCGGCGACGGTCGGCTCGAGGTGCCGCGGTGAGACTGTGTAGGTACGTGGAACGCCGGTGGCGAGCTCTTCGAGGCGCACGCGGACCTCCTGGTCTGCGGAGAGCCGACTGCGGATCACAGGGCGCCGCAGGGATGCGAGGATCGGAGTATACGCGACGGCGGGGCGCCGACAGCGCGGCGCCCCGCCGTGGGGTCCACCTGAAGATCAGTCTGCGGCGACCAACTCGCCTGCTGCGACCTTGGCCTGGACCGCCGAGAGCGTCCTCTCGAGGCGCGTGACCACCTCTTCCATCTGCCGCTCTGTGAGGGTAGCCGGCGGCTCGATACGGAACGTCTGAGCGTTGAACAGCGTGCCCGCTACCAGGATGCCTTCGCCGAACAGGCCGCTGCTGACGGCGTAGCCGACCTCTGTGCTGACGAACTGCAGGCCGATGAGCAGGCCGAGGCCCCGAACGTCGGTGAGGACGTCCGGGTACGCCTTCTGCAGCTCGCGGAACCGCTCGCGTAGCCACTCGCCCTTCTCGCGCGCTTGACGCGGGATGTCCTCCGGGATCGTGGCGTGCAGAGCGGCGATGGCAGCCGACGTGGCCATGGGGTTGCCGCCGAACGTGGTCGTGTGGATGTACGGGTTCTCGAACATGACCTCGAAGACCTTGGGTGTCGCCATGAAGTTCCCGATGGGGATCACAGCACCACCCAGAGCCTTGCCCATGGTCATGATGTCAGGGGCTGCGTCTGGCCAGTGGTCCATACCCCAGAGCTCGCCGGTGCGGCCCATGCCCGTCTGGACCTCATCGGCGATGAACAACACGCCCCACTTGTCGCAGATCTCGCGGACCTTGGGGAAGTAATCGTCGGGTGGCACGATGGCGCCGGCCTCGCCCTGCACCGGCTCGACGATGAAGGCGGCGATGTCGAAGCCGATCATGTCGCAGACCTTGAGCTCGTTGTCGAGCGCATCGGCATCAGATCGGAAGAGCACACGTCTGAACTCCAGTCACCGCTCATTAT
>CAYMTC010000231.1:0-3670 GCA_964393265.1 uncultured Thermoleophilia bacterium | reverse complement strand
CGGGGCCGTTCCAGGCGGGGGGGTGATTTGACCATGGGTTCCCCACTCCATGTCGAGGGGGGCGGACGCCGGCGTCCGCCGACACGCTAACGGCCGGCGTATCCGTGCGCGGTCGCCGGCCGGGCGGTCATTCTACCAGACACGGTAGAATCCGCTGCATGGCGACGCGCCTGGATCATCTCCTCATCATCCTCGACTTCGACGGTACCATCACCGAAGACGACTGCAACGAGGTCGTCCTGCAGCAGATGGTGGGCGACGCCTGGCGAGAGAGCGAGGACGCCATGATCCGCGGGGAGATCAGCCACACCGAGGCGTTCCGGCGTCAGATGGCCCTCCTCCACGTGCCGCGTACTGAGCTCCTGCAGGCGGCCGTCGCCGCGGCGCGTCTACGCCAGGGCTTCTCGACCTTCCTCACAGATGCTGTCGCCACGGGAGCTCGCGTCGCCGTGGTCAGCGACGGCCTCCGCGAGACCATCGAGGCCGTCTGGCGCCGCGAGCGTCTCCCCAAGGTCGGCATCCACGCCAGCGAGCTCCTTGGCGACGGCTCAGGTGGCTACGAGGTGAGCTTCGACCCGTTCCGTACCTCGTGCGAGCGCTGTGACCACTGCAAGGCCAGCACGCTGCGCCAGCTGCGCAACGGCAGCGACAAGGTCGCCGTGTTCGGCGACGGCGACGGCGACTTCTGCCTGGCCCGCGAGGCGCACCTCGTCTTCGCGCGCCGGCGGCTCGCCGAGCTGTGTCAGGCCGCACACATCCCCTACGTACCGTACGACTCGTTCGCGCACGCACTGCCGCTTCTCGAGGCGCTGGTGTGAGCGGCACGCCGCGGCCCACCTCGGAAGACACCGCCGACGCAGTGGGCTCCCTCGAAGTGAGCGCCCCCGACTCACACCTGCGCCGCGTCCTCGACCGGCTGCCCGCGTGGCTGCGCGAGTTCGTCAAGTTCGCGCTGGTGGGAGGCACCGGCACCGCCGTCAACCTCGCCGTGTTCAGCGCCATCATCTTCATGTACAGCGGCCTGGCTGGGTCACGGCCCCTGGTCGTCGAACAGGTGGCCAGCGGCGCCGCCTTCTGCGTAGCCGTGGTCAGCAACTTCGTCCTCAACCGCCGCTGGACGTTTCGTCATACGGGCCCCGTCATCCCGCACTTCGGCCGCTTCTTCGTCGTCAGCTGCGGAGGCCTCGCGCTCAACGTCCTCTGCTACACGGCCCTGCACGAGTGGGCCGGCCTAGGCGAGGTCCTCAGCGAACTGCTCGCCATAGGCTGCGTCATGCCCTTCAACTTCGCCGGCAGCAAGCTGTGGGCGTTCCGCTAGCACCAGGATCGGCACTGTGACAGAGAGCCCAACGACGCACGAGGCTACGACGCAAGGATCCGCGACGCAGGGATCCGCGACAAGCGACCAGGCTGTCCACGCCGAAGATGTGGCCCGCGTGCAGCGCCGCAAGCCTCGCCGGCTCAAGACGTCGGCCGGCGCTCCCGACCAGCTCAAGGTGTCCCACGACCTTGTGCGCACAGCGTTGGTGATCGCCCTGGTCACGGTCGTCTTCGCCTTCCTCTTCCCCAACCTCTGGTACGGCGAGCACGACGTGTCAGACATCAGCATCTACCGCGACAACGCCGAGCTCATGACCGATGGTCTGCTGCCCTACCGCGACTTCGACCTCGAGTACCCGCCGCTCGCCGCCCCGGTCTTCGTACTGCCCGGGCACGCGTCAGACTTATACCAGTACACCCGCTGGTTCAGCATCGTCATGTTCGCCTGTACCCTGCTGTGCGGCGTCACCGTGACCCTCACCGCGGGCACGCTGTGGCCGCGCGGTCTGCGGCCTTACGCCGCCGCCATTTCGTTTGCGGCCGCCGTGGCCCTCACAGGCGCCATCGTGGAGAACCGCTTCGACATGGTCGTCGCCCTCTGCGTAGCCGTGACCCTTCTCTGCCTCACTCGCGACATGGTCCTCACGGCGGCGGCCGCGCTTGGCGCAGGCTTCGCCCTCAAGCTCACGCCCGTCGTGCTCCTACCCCTCGTGCTCATCTTCGCCCAGCGGCCCAGACGTGCGCTGGGCGCGCTCGGTGCCTTCACCGTCATGGCCATCGGTCCGTTCGTGCCCTACCTCGTCATGGCCCCCAGCGGTGTCCTCAACGTCTTCACGTACCACCTGGAACGACCCCTGCAGATCGAGAGCGTCCTCAGCACGCCGTTCCTCATCGCCAAGGCGGCCGGGCGGGCGACCGTCGACGTGGTCACTTCGTACGGCTCTCAGGGCATAGCTGCCACCGGCACGACGATAGTGGCCCAGCTCAGCACGGTCCTCACTGCGCTCTCGCTCGTCCTGGTCTATGGGCTCATCTGGCGGCGGCGCCACGAGCTGCGGGCCCTCCCACGACTGCTCGTGTTGGCGGCGCTGGCCACGGTCTTGGCCGGCATGGTCTTCGGCAAGGTGCTCTCGCCGCAGTTCGTCATCTGGCTGCTTCCGTTGGCGGCCTTGGTGGCGATCGACGACCCCTGGCTAGGAGGGCTCACCCTGGGCTCGCTGGCGCTCACGCAGGTGAACTTCCCGGCCAAGTACTGGGCGTTGGTGTACCTTGAGACGCCGGCGATAGCGTGGCTCAGCGCACGCAACGCGCTGCTCGTGATCACCTTTGCGTTCGCGGTGTGGCGCCTGTGGCGCCGGCCGCCTATTCGCGAGGCTCTGCTACTCCAAAGCCCTCGGCCGCGAGCAGACCGGTCCGCTGTGCCCGGACGACGTCGTCGCGCATCATCTCTCGCACCAGATCCGCAAATCCTGTCGTAGCCGTCCAGCCGAGCTTGGCGCGCGCCTTGCTGGGGTCGCCAAGCAGCGTCTCTACCTCGGTGGGCCGGAAGTAGCGCGAATCGACGCGCACTACGACGTTGCCAGGCGCCAGCGGCCGGGCGGACCCGCCCACCCTGGGGTCGGCATGCGGGCCGTAGCCGTTGCGCACCTTGGCCAGCACATCGGCGTCGATGGCCTCGGCCACCGCGACCTCGTCGACGCCCTGGCCACGGAACCCGACGTGCACGCCGACCTCGGCGAAGGCCTGCGCCACGAATTCACGGACGGAGTGCTGCTCGCCTGAAGCTATGACGTAGTCGTCCGGCTGGTCTTGCTGCAGCATGAGCCACATGGCTTTGACGTAGTCGCGAGCGTGGCCCCAGTCACGCAGCGAGCCCAGATTGCCGAGATACAGGGTCTCCTGGAGACCCAGCGCGATGCGAGCTACCGCCCGCGTGATCTTGCGCGTGACGAAGGTCTCGCCGCGGATAGGGCTCTCGTGGTTGAACAGGATGCCGTTACTGGCATGGAAGCCGTAGGCCTCGCGGTAGTTCACGGTGACCCAGTAGCCATACAACTTGGCCGCGCCGTACGGGCTACGGGGGTAGAAGGGCGTGGTCTCGCACTGCGGTGTCTCCTGCACCAGGCCGAACATCTCGCTGGTCGATGCCTGGTAGAACCGCGTACGGCTCTGGAGGCCCAGTATGCGCATGGCCTCCAACAGCCGCAGCGTACCGAGGGCGTCCGCGTTGGCCGTGTACTCGGGCGTCTCGAAGCTGACCTGGACGTGGCTCTGTGCCGCCAGGTTGTAGATCTCGTGCGGCCGCGTCTCCTGCACGATGCGGATGAGGTTGGTGGCATCGGTGAGATCG
>CAYMTC010000230.1:0-3692 GCA_964393265.1 uncultured Thermoleophilia bacterium | reverse complement strand
TGTGAACTGCGCCGAGGCCCTGGCGCAGCAAGGCGTCGCCGGCATCGCCGCCCTGCGCGACTTGGCACACTCTCGCGACCGCTACGTGCGTGACCAGAGTCGCAGCGTCCTGGCCCGGCTCGATTCGGCTGACAGCGCCTCGGGGCAGGCTGCGCAGCCAGAGCTCTCCGCCTCCGTCCACAGAGTGGCAAAGCTGGTAGCTCCGTGAGTACGGCCATCGAGATCCTCAGCGTCGCCGCCCTCGTCTACTTCGTGGCACTGGACCTGACCTACACGTTGCTGATCGGCATCTCCTTCGCCGAGTCCGGTCGTCACCTTCGACGGGCGGCGTTCGGCGGCTACGACGTCCTCTTCCGCTCCCCCTTCACGCCGCCCGTCTCCATCATCGTGCCCGCATTCAACGAGGAGGCCACGATCGTGGACTCCGTCAACGCGCTGCGCTTCCTGGAGTACGGCACCTACGAGGTGATCGTCGTCGATGACGGCTCCACGGACGGCACGTTCGCCGCGTTGGAGGAGAGGTTCTCCCTGGAGCGTCGCCCTGGGCCGATCCGCGTCCAGATCGCGACGCGCACGGTGCGAGGGGTGTACGCCTCGAAGACGGTCCGTGGCCTGGTCGTCGTACGCAAGGAGAACGGCGGTAAAGCCGATGCGTTGAATGTAGGCATCAACGTGGCGAGGTACCCCCTCGTGTGCGCGATCGATGCGGACGCGATGCTGGAGAGCGACGCGCTGTTACGGGTCGTCAAACCGTTCATGGAGAGCCCGGCGGAGACAGTCGCCTCCGCCGGCATCGTGAGAGTCCTCAATGGATGCGAGGTGCGCGCGGGCCGCGTGGTCCATGTACATGCCCCGCACAAGCTCCTACCCCTCATCCAATCGGTCGAGTACCTGCGCGCCTTCCTGGCCAGCCGGACAGCGTGGAGCCGCCTGGGCGCGCTCTTCATCATCTCGGGCGCCTTCGGGGTCTTCCGCCGCGAAGCCGTCGTCGCCGTGGGCGGCTACCGGACCGATACCGTGGGCGAGGACATGGACCTGGTGCTTCGCCTGCACCGTCACCTGCGGGAGAGGCGCTGCCGCTACCGCGTCGTCTTCGTGCCAGACCCGGTCGTGTGGACCCAGGTCCCGGAACGATTGAGCGACTTGGCCCGCCAGCGCGGGCGTTGGCAGCGCGGTCTACTGGAGTGCCTCATGCACAGTCGTCGGCTGACCTGCCGCCCACGGTACGGCGTGCTCGGGACCGTGGCGATGCCGTACAACCTCGCCTTCGAGGCCGCCGGCCCCTTCGTAGAGCTCGTAGGGTACGTGGCGATCATCGTGGGCGCGGCCTGCGGCCTCCTCGACGGCCGCTTCGTGCTCCTGTTCCTCTTGCTGGCAGTGCTCTGCGGCGTCGCGCTGTCGATAGCGGCGATCCTCCTCGAGGAGGTCCGCCTGCAACGGTTCCGTTCTGCCAAGGACCTTGCGCTACTGCTGAGCGCCGCGGTGCTGGAGAACTTCGGCTACCGTCAGCTCACCGTCCTGTGGCGCGTGAAGGGCACGTTCGACTACCTGCGGCGGCGCAACGACTGGGGTCACATCCAACGCCGCCGGCTGGAGACGGCGAGTTGATGCCTAGGCCTTGTCGTGCCCGCTGAGCAAGGCCTGAGCGCGGGCACGCAGCTCCCGGATCATGAACGGCTTCGTGACGTAGTCCCGCGCCCCCAGCTCGAAGCAGGCCACGATGTCATCCTCGCCACCGCGGGCGGTGAGGACCAGCACCGGCGGCCGCTGTGCCTCGGGCCGCCGACGCAGCTCGCGGAGCACGTCGACGCCCCCCATGCCCGGCATCATGAGGTCGAGCACCAACAAATCCGGCATCTCGTCCTCTACCGCCTGGAGGACCTGGGTGCCGTCGCACACCACGCGCACCGTACAGCCGTCGGCCTCCAGAGCGTGCCTCACTATGGCCTGGACGTCGGGGTCGTCTTCGGCGACCAGCACGCGACCCGCGTCGCTCCCAGGCGCCTCAGTCAATGGGCGTACTCTCTATCTCGGTGATCTCGGTGGCCTCGTAGACGCGGGCCACCTCGATGGGGTCGAACACACCGGCGCCGGCGAGCTGAGTGTTGGCTGCCGCACAGGCCAGGCCCCAGCGCAGGCAGTCAGTGAGCTCGAGGCGTTGGTAGCGGTACGTAAGGAACCCACCCAGGAACGCGTCGCCGGAGCCCACGGTCTGCACCACATGCGGGTAGTGCGAGACAGTCCCTTTGTACACATGGTAGCGTTTGCCTCGACGCAGGCGCGCGTAGCAGCCCTCGCGCGACTTGATGACGGCGTTCTGGGCACCGAGCTCGCAGATCAGGCCGGTGGCGTACACTATGTCGTCCTGATCATTGAACTCGTGCCCTACCAGGTCCTCGGCCTCGCGGATGTTGGGCGTCACGAGCCAGGGTCTGCCCTTGACGCCGCGTCGCAGCGGCTCGCCGTAGGTGTCGAGCACCACGTAGCACCGCCGTGCCTCCAAACGCCTCATGACCTTCGCGTAGAAGTCCTCGGGCACCTTACGTGGCAGCGACCCAGCGAGGACCACGTACCGTGCGCCCTTGGCCAGGTGGTCGATGCCTTCAAGTAGAGCGTCGAGCTCGTCCTTGCTCACCACCGGCCCGTACTCGATGATCTCCGTCTGGCTCATGTTCGTGGGGTCGATGACCGCCGTGCTCGTGCGGGACTCGCCGGCGATACGGACGAAGTCGTTGAGGATCTTCTCGCGCGCCAGCCCCTCGAGGATCTGCTGGCCGGCGCGCCCGCCGATGAGCCCGGTGGCGATGACCGGCTGACCCATCGCCTTGATGGCCCTAGCGACGTTCACACCCTTGCCGCCCGGCAGCGTGAGGCTTTCGCTGGCGCGATGGCGAAAGCCGACCTGGAAATTGGGTACCGTGAGCGTCTTGTCGATGGCCGCGTTGGGCGTGACGGTGATGATCATCGCCTTGCCTCCTGAGGCGGGCGGCGGCGCGCCGGAGTGTGTGCCCCTCGTCAGAGCGGCCGCAGTATACCAGAGGCACCACCGCGTCACTCCGCCGCCTTGACACTCCCCCATCCCAGGAGTAGGTTCCGCCGTGGCCACCGGCCACATCCTCGTTAGGTGAGGCTCCAACGTATTCAGAGGCCGCTGCCCAGAAACGTCCAGAGACGCCAACGGGTAGAACAGGCATTGCCGATCAAAGGCCTTGCCCAAAGCGGCTGAGGGTCGGGCTCCACGCTCGCTCCCTCTACGGTACGTTGTGCTAAAGCTCGGACGAGTGAGGATCGTTCAGCTTGCGCATGCGCCTGCGCAGAGCCTCTTCCTCGCGGGAGAGGCTCTTTCTGTTGGTGGACAGGTGGAAGGAGGTGCCCCGTGGTCTTCCTCAGCAAGTTGCTCGGACAGCCCGTGCGCGACGTCCAGAACAAGGCCGCGGGCACCCTCGACGACATCATCGTGCGTCGCGCCACGACCTACCCCCAAGTCACCGGCCTTCTACTCAAGCGCCGCAGTCTCCGCGTCGTCGCCGAGTGGCAAGCAGTCGCCAGCATCGAAGAGTCCGGCTGCATCCTCGGTGTGCCTGCGTCGGTGCCCAAGCAGCGCCAGCTGGCCGACGATGAGCTGCTGCTCAGCGCGAGCTTCCTTGACCGGCAGCTCGTCGATCGCGACGGTCGCAAGGTCATCCGCGTCA
>CAYMTC010000229.1:0-3692 GCA_964393265.1 uncultured Thermoleophilia bacterium | reverse complement strand
GAGATGGAATCTCGTGACTGGAGTTCAGACGTGTGCTCTTCCGATCTGCCGCTCGAGGCTGGCGCCCAAGGTGACCCTGCTCTGGCGGTCGCCCGCCTCAGACGCTTACGATGACATCCGTCGCCTTGACGATGCCGACCGCCGGCAGGCCCTCCTTGAGACCCAGGTCGTCGATCGCCTCGTTGGTGATGGATGCTGTGAGTACGTTGTCGTCGGAGAGCTTGAGCGAGACGTGGCCGTTCACAGCGCCCCTCGTGACACTCTGCACCGTGCCCACGAGCTGGTTGCGTGCGGAGAGTCCGGGCAGGGGCTCGCCGGCCGCGGCGATCAGCACATGCATGGCCTTGATGACAGCGACGGCCTCCTTGCCTGCCTCCAGACCCAGATCGCGGATGGCCTCCATGGTGAGGTTGGCGGTGACCACGTCCTGGCCCAGTTTGATCGTCACGACCCCGTTCACGGCGCCCTCGGTGACAGTCTCCACGGTGCCCTTCAGTTGATTGCGGGCCGACAGCTTCATGCTCGTCTCCTTTCAGACGATGCGCATTCGGGACGTCGCCGCGATCCGCGGCGGCCGTCCCGACCACATATGACAGCTTGCCAGACTCCGAAGAAATGAGGTCAGTTCCTAGGCATTCGCCTTGTTTCACCTTGTTTCGTCTTGTTTCGTCCTGACTCGTGCCATACTGTGATCATGGCGAAGGAGATGACATCGCAGCTACGTCGCACATCGACCTGCTGACCGCGCAGGAGGTAGCCCGCGTCCTGCGGGTCAACAAGAACACGGTCTACGGACTGGCGAAGACTGGCGAGCTCCGGTCACTGCACGTTGGCCGCAAGCTGCGTTTCGCACTCGACGACGTGCAGACGTACATCACTGCAGAGCGGAGCGATCGGACGACGTCCGCCAGAAGTGCGGCTGAGACGGCTGCGCCTCATGCGGCGGGCGCCTTCGTCATCGGCGGGCACGACATGATCCTGGACATGCTCGCCAACTACCTGTCGGCCGCCGGCGTCCACGTCCTGCGGTCGTACCGGAGCGGCTACGAGGAGCTCGTCGCGCTGTACTTGGGCAGGGTGCAGGCGGCAGCCATCCATCTCTGGGACAGCTCAACAGGCGCCTACAACCTGCCCTACGTGAAGCGGGTCGTGCCGGGAACGCCGGTGGTCGTCCTGCACCTTGCCAGGCGTTCCCAGGGACTCCTCGTGCAGAGAGACAACCCGCTCGACCTGCACAAGTGGTCGGACCTCGTCCACAGAGACGTCGTGCTCGCCAACCGGGAGAGGGGCTCGGGCTCCCGCATCCTCCTCGACGAGCAGCTACGGCTGCTCGAAGCGCATCCGTACGTCATAAGAGGCTACGCCCGCGAGCTGACCTCCGATCTGGTACAGGGGACGCTCATCAGCCAAGGGGGTGCCGATGTCGGTGTAGGCACCGAGCGCGTCTTCCACCAGATCGACGGACTGGACTACGAACCTCTGCAGACTGAGCACCTCGCCCTCGTCATCGCCAAGACGCCCGCGACTCAAGAGGCGATCCGCGCCACCCACGCTCTTCTCAGCAGCCAGATGTTCCGGCACGAATTGATCGCGCTGCCCGGCTACGACTTCACCCACATGGGGTCAAAGCTCTACGAGACGTAGGCCGCGCACCAGGGGCCGATCCGGCAGCGCAGTCCGGGCGCGCCTACGGCCTCATCATCGTCAGTCGTTTGGTCCCCTTGATCTGCCTGAAGTTCGCCCCTTGGCTGACACAACGCAACGCCAGATCGGTATTGACGACGCGTGTGCCCGACAGAGCGTGGACCCCGTAGTCGAAGAGCAGCGGGGACAGGGGCACCGAATCACCCAGCATGACGACGAAGGCATCCTTGCTGCACATCTGCAACAGGCCGGGCAAGCTATGGTTGGTGAGGGACGTCCCGGTGATCGCCACCACGTCTGCCTGAGCGATATGCTCGTCGGCCGCGGCTTCGGGGATGTCGCCCTCCCGGGGGTTCTTCTCGATGATCCAGAGCCTCTCCACCTGCTCTTGGACACTCGGCAGGAAGGGGAAGTGGCCTATGACGGCCACCTTCTTGCCGCGCCCCTTCTCCAGGATGATGTCGGCGGCGTTGACCTCCACACAGGAAGAGAGGTCCACCTCGAGGAGGGAGTTGATGGTGGCCATGCCTATGGCTGCCTCGAGGATGCTCTCCGAGTAGACCATCTCGGCGAGCTCCCGGGCGGTCTTCTGCAGTAAGGTGCCGGGCGCCCGCACCAGAGGAGGCTCCTGCTTGAGCGCATCGCGCGGCAGCGTCGCCGCCAGTCCGCAGGAGCGCGTCAGCACACCGGTGTGAAAGACCCCCTGACGGATGTCTCTGACCGGGGCCTCGAACTCGAGCGTCGACAACAGGTCATCGAGGACCTTGATCCGTGGTCGTTGACTGGGTCGTTGCTCCTCGTGGCCTGCTGGGACTGCTCGCGACATCTCTCGTCTCCGATCTCCGTTGAACCTTTGCCTAGTCTCTTCGCACTCTGTCCACTGGATCAGAGATGGCGCCGTCAGTGAGCGACCGTCTTGGAGAACAGACTCAGGACGACCACGCCGGCAATGATGAGCCCCAACCCGAGGATCGCGGCAGTATCCAAGGCCTGACCGTAGTACAGCCACCCGATGACGGCGATCGCCATGATCCCGACACCTGACCAGATCGCATAGGCGATGCCCACCGGGATCACGCGCAGAGCGAGAGAGAAGAAGTAGAAGGAGACAGTGTAGGTAACGATGACCACCACGGAGGGTACGGCGCGAGTGAAGCCGTCGGCCGCCTTGAGAACACAGGTCCCCACGATCTCACAGAGCATGGCGACCACCAGAAAGACCCAGCTCATGCAGCGTTCCTCCAGTCACCTCAGGAGTACGGCTCGGGCGGGTCGGGCACTCCTAGCGGCAAGAGGAAGCGGGGACACTTCATGCGGCGAGCCCGACGCACGCGCGACCTGACGGCTCTCGACCAGTCACATCGCCGCAACTACAGTCACACCAGGAGTGTATCAGCCAAGGCCGATGCGGCGGCCTTGCCCCCCTGTCACTGCTGAACCGGGCGAGACGACCGGAGTGGCCGCCGGCCGGCGAGGTAGGCCATGTGTGCGCGGTAGCCAAGCCACGCTGCAGCAGCAAGCGCTCCCACCGCGACGATCAGGTAGAAGACCATCCAACCGAGGCTCGGCGCGCCCGCGAAGGCGCTCTCCCATCGTACGGTCAAGACGGTGACCGTCAGACCGAGGGCAAGCACCGAGAGAAAGCTGGCAGCACAGAGGACAGCGGCGAGACGCCCAGGACGCAGCGCCGCGGCCGTCATACCAGACAGAACGAGGACGAGGCTCAAGGCAAGCGTGGCCAAGACCGCATCCTGCTCACCAGCCACGGCGATCGGCTGTTCCGACCATTCGTCGAGCGGGGCCGCACCCCAAGCTGGAAGGAGGGGGGCGGAAGAGGACAGACCGCCAGGGTAAAGGGGAGCACCGCGACACGCACCAGAAGGGCTGCCCGCCGTATGTCTCGGAACGCTGTACGTGAGGCGAACGCTCATCCCAAGTCGGGCGCTGGGCCAAAGCGCGCCACTGCATCCTCGGCGCCAACGGAGGCGGCTGATTCGCGGAGGAGATCGGAAGAGCGTCGTGTAGGGAAAGAGTGTAGGATAGGGTGT
>CAYMTC010000228.1:3317-3703 GCA_964393265.1 uncultured Thermoleophilia bacterium | reverse complement strand
TACCAGACGGGTCGGGCGCTCACAGGCCGCAGCGAGCCAAGCACCACGCTCAGATCCGGCGTAAGACGCTCCGCCCCGCCGCCGGAGCAGTCCACCCGATACACAGACGTAGGGTGCGACGGTGAGCTCAGGCAGCACACCACGGCTTCGCCATCGGGTAGGTACTGCGGCGCGCCGTGACGACCCGGACCAGAGTCCAAGCAGCGGGACGGCTGGGTCGTCAGAGCGACCACCCACAGGGGGGTCTCCACGCCTTCCTCGACGAGCCGCGCGATCCGGCGGGCGTGGCCGCCCCGGGCCCGATACCGCGCAGCAGGTTCAGGTTCGGCAAGATCACCCCCGGCCCCGCCGGCGACACGTCCGCACCGGTGTCGGGCGGGCTGGGC
>CAYMTC010000228.1:0-3307 GCA_964393265.1 uncultured Thermoleophilia bacterium | reverse complement strand
TGCCCCGCGCGCGCCGCCTTGTCGTGCGCCGTCTCGTCGCGCGCCGTGTCCTCGCAGGGCGCTACCTCCCCGACGTCGCAGGGCGCTACCTCCCCGACGTCGCGCGTCTCGGGCGGGACGTCGACTATGTAGACGGCCGTCTCCTGGCCCTCGGTGAAGGCGGCGTACGCCAGGAGACAGCCGTCGGGCGACCAGCGCGGGGAGCAGCAGATATGCGGATGGCGAGCCAGCGCCCGCAGGTCTCGCCCGCCTGGCGATGGGGCAGTCGGCATCACCGCCACCACATAGCCGGGTGCGTCGTCCATGGCAAGCGCCAGTCGACGGCCATCCGGCGACACATCGAAGTCGGCCAGCGGATACAGCTCCGGCGTGTCGGGCAAGAGGTTGACGACCTCGCCCGTCCGCCGATCCAGTCGGTGCACGTCGTAGCACTCGCTGCCGTGGTCGTCCCGGGAGAAGTACAGTGAGCGCCCGTCGGCAGAGAACTGCGGAGAGCCGCAGTCGTCGTCCATCGTCACAGCCGGACGTGGCGCTTCGTGAGACTCCACGTCCAGCAGGTACACCTGCCAGCCGCGCTTCCCGTACCACGAGAAGGCCAGCGTCCTGCCGTCCGGCGCGAGGTCGAACGGACGTGGACCGAGGCTTGCCTGGGGTGACCCAGACAACTGCTCGATGATCACCGACTGCTCCTTTGGCGCGCTGGGTGAAGCCACGACTGCGACGTATCCGGCTGGGCGGGATCGTCAGACGATCGTCTCGGCCTTGCCACCTGAGCGACGGCGCCACAGGACGACGCCCACGACGATCCCGACCGCCACGAGAGCGGCGACCACGATGCCGGCGATGGCGCCGCCCGACAGACCGCTGCTCACCGCCTGCGTCGTCGTCCGTGGCTGTACGCTCAGGTATGTCCAGTAGTTGGCCACACCGCCACTGCCGGCCGGCTGCTTCACCCAGCCCTGCCACTCCTGGGTGTTGTAGACCTCGAGCGTGAGCGGGTAGGCGAGGACGATGTAGGGACTCTCCTCATACAGCAGCTGCTGCATGCGCCAGATGACGTCCTTGCGCTCCTGTGGGTCGAGGCACGCCTCTTGCTCGGCGTACAGAGCGTCGTACTCATCGCTGCCCCAGTTGCAGTCGCTCCAAGCGCCGATCTGGCTCTTGGTGAACAGCGAGAGCAGGAAGTTGGGGTCGATGTTGCCGTTCCAGCCCCAGATGAACATGTCGAAGTCGGGCTTGAACGTGTCGCCATCGAAGTTGTACATGTGATCCGAGGCGTTGCCGCCGTCCTGCTTGGAGTAGTCGATCTCCAGGCCGATCTCCTCGAGCCACCCTGTGATCAGTTTGCCGGCGCTGGCATAGGCGCCCTTGTCGGTGATGGCCCACAAGCGCAGGCTGATGGGCTTGCCGTCCCTGTCCTCCCGGATGCCGTCGCCGTCACTGTCGCGATAGCCCGCGGCGTCCAGCTCCTCGGCGGCGCGCTCCAGATCGAACGTGCAGCGCACGTCGTCGGTGGGCTCCCAGTGGTAGTCGAGCGGCTCCTGCCAGTAGTGGGTGGGCAGGATGGTCGTGGCCGGATTGGCAGCCCCTACATAGGCGATACGGGCGATCTGCTCGGTATCGATAGCCCAGGTGAGCGCATGGCGAAAGGCAGGGTCACGCAACACGGGATTGCCCAGTGACTCGCCGTCGTAGCAGTTGAACCCAAGCTCATCGAACGAGTCGACCGTGGCCTTTGAGGTGCCCCAGCCGTCCTTACCCGTGAACTTCTTGAACTGCGCCGCGTCGATGTAGGCGCTCATGTCGATGGCGCCGGTCTGCAGGTCGGCGGCCAGAGTCTCATTGTTCGTGTAGGAGCGGAAGAGGATCTCGTCGATCTTGGGCGCGCCGCCCCAGTAGTCCTTGTTGGCGGCCATGCGCACGTAGTCGTTGCGCTTCCACTCGACCACGCGGAACGGGCCACTACCTACCGGCTCGACGTTCTCGAACGTCGTTCCCGCCGCTTCAGGATCCACCTTGCTCCACACGTGCTCAGGCAGTATGGGGACCCACATCTGCAGCATGGTGGCCCGTGGTTGGCTGAGGTCGAAGCGCACAGTGGCGTCGTCCACCGCGGTCACCTTTTCGATGTGCGTGGTGTGCACGGTGTACGCAGACATGCTGTTGTCGATGATGTAGTTGAACGTGAACGCGACATCCTTGGCAGTGAGCGGCTCGCCGTCCTGCCACGTCACACCCTGGCGGATGTGGAAGGTCCATACCGTGCCGTCGTCGGAGACGTCCCAGCTCTCCGCCAGACCGGGGACCGGTTCCATCGTCTTAGGGTCGTAGCGCACCAGCATGTCGTAGTTGAGGTGGTAGACCTCATAGGACACGTTCTCGTAGCCGACGAACGGGTTGAGGCTGTCGAGCTGCTGGCTCCAGCCGACCTGAAGAACGACCTTCTTGGCCTCTGGCGAGGCGCTGGAGTCGTCGGCCAGCGCCGGGCTTGCCAGGATACCCGCCAGTACCGCCGCCGCGAGGGCCACGCCGAGTAGTCGGCGCATCCGTTTCCCGAGCAGGTGTGGTCGTGACATGCTGTTACCCCCTTGTCGCCGCGCTACGCACCCGACTTGGGCCGTGCCCCGCAGCGCGTTCGTGGTATGAGTGCGCGCAGAGTACGCCCACTGCTCAAAGGGGTGTCAACGACAGGATTACCGATTCAGAAACGGAGGCGCGACGACCTCTTCTTGCGCCGAGTCCACCGGTTCTGGCAGCCCCCAGTCGGTGATGTCCTTCACCAGACACGGCAACATGAACGCCTTCACACTCAAGACGCCGTCTTGGCGGGCCACCACCTCTGACACGAAGCGCCGCAGTTCCTCCTCACTGCTGGCGTTCACCTGGATGCTGAGCTGGCCGTCTCGCGGCCGCGCGGCCGCGTAGCTCACCCGCGCCCAGGCGGCCCGCGTGCGCGCCGTGCGCTGCAGACACCACGGAGTGACCTCGACCATGACGTCGGCCATGGCCGGGTAGCCGACTCGTTCTGAGTTGAGGATGACGCCTACGAAGATGACTCGCTCCTGACGCAAGCGGTTGATGCGGTTGAGCACCGTGCGCGCGGTGACGCCGCCCACGGTGCGCGCTATACGCGCCGCCGACATGCGGCCGTCGCGCTGCAGAAGAGCGATGATCTGACGGTCCAGGTCGTCGAGGGTGATCTCCATACCGCTCCCACACGGTGGTTGTTCGTCCCAACATCGCGAGTGTACAGCCTCGGCGCCGCTAGCGAGTGTGCGACGTGGGTCTCAGCCGCCTTGCGCCGCAG
>CAYMTC010000227.1:0-3721 GCA_964393265.1 uncultured Thermoleophilia bacterium | reverse complement strand
CAGACGGCGTGACGCCGGGACCACCGCGCGACCGCGGGAAGAGCGGTCCCCAGGGCCAGCCAGTCTCTCTCGAGAAGCTTGCGGACGCGGTTCCCGCTCGCGTCGGATGGAGCCGCCCGAGGCCGGCGGTCGAATCGATAGAGGAACGCATTGAGGACGAAGAGGGCCACCGCGTACAGGACCGCCGCCCCGATCGCCAGCAGGACACCGAAGTCGCTCACGGCCGGCACAGCCGAGAGCAGGAGGGTGACGAAACCGAGGATCATCACCGCAACGGCCACGCCGACCGTCGGCGCGATGTGCGAGATGGCGTCGATGAGTGCCTCCGAGGGCCCTTCGCCGCGGCACATCTGCTCTTCGTAGCGGTTATGGAACTGGATGGCGAAGTCGACCCCTAGGCCGATGAGTACCGGCAAGCCGGCGACGGTCACCAGGGTCAGCGGCACGTCGACGGCGGCTGCAATGCCGAACGTCCAGAGGACACCGACCAGCACGATCGGCAGTGACAGCAGCCGCCAACGAGCGGGGAAGGCCAGGAACAGGATCACGACCATGAGTATCACGGCTATCACCCCGGTGCGCGTGAGGCCCGAGTAGATGGCCGACGTGATGTCTGCGATGAGCCGCGGTGTCCCGGCGACGATGGCCCCAGCGGCGAACGGGCTGTCCGCGACGGTGTCCTGGACGAGCCGAGCCGCCTCCGACTGCTCGTCACTGGTCAGACCGCCGGCCAGACGGACAGCGACGAGCGCATGGCCGTTCCGGTAGAAGCGCTCCAGTTCGCCGCGCAGAGACTCGTCCTCAAGAGCAGCTGCAACAGCCGCCGCCGGGTCCGACAGATCGATTCCCGCCTGCTCTCCGGAAGACCCGAGCAGCGTGAGCGGGCTGACCACTGAGCGGATCTTGGGATCCGAGCTGAGCTGCGCCTCGAGTCCGGTGAGTCCGGCGAGGGCTTTCGGCGTCGCCAACTCTAGAGGTGAGCCCGGGATGAGGATCACCATGGAATCGCCGCCAAAGGCCTGTTCGTAGGCCCGATACCCGCGGTAGGCGTCGCTCTGCTCTGAGAGGAAGGCGTTCTGCGTCGTGACGACAGAGATCCTGCTGACGCTCCACCCGGCGAGCGCCGAGAGGACCAAGACAAGTAGCAGTATGGCTACCGCGCGGCGCTCGACGACGCGCCCGATGGACCGTGCGGTCTTCACAGCGCTGCCCCCATGCGATCGGGATCACGTGCCTGTGCCAAGGATGCCCTGATGGCAGGCCCCCTCCGGGCAGGTAACGGGTCACGCCAGCGCGAACAGCAAGAGAGCTTCTTCGCGAAGCGCGACCCAGATGGTCAAAGACCACTTATATCATATCGCATGAACTATCTATGCTATATGAAGTATTGACCGCGGCGTGTGCTCGCGCCGCTGTCTGAAGGAGCTCCCCGATGATGAGCGAGCGGCGTAGATTACTGGACGAGATCGGCTCCCTCGAGATCCGCCTGCTTGCGCTGGGGTTGCCGGAGGAGACCTCCTCACTGCTTGACTACGACATGACGCTTCAGCAGCTCCGCACCTTCGCCTTCGTCTACGCTTGCGGACAGACCCCCATCAAGCGAGCTGCCCATGTGCTGGGCATCAGACCCAACGTCGCCAGCGGGATCATCCAGCGGCTGGTAGAGAGAGGACTAATCGAACGTCGCGAAGACCCGGATGACCGCCGCGTGCGTCTTCTGACTGTGACCGATCAGGGGCTGGCCCTGATAGACGAGCTGGGCGGTCTGGTTCTGGCCAAGACGCGGGAAGCCCTAGAGAGTCTGAGTGACGAGCAGCTACGCCAGCTCCGCGACATCCTCGCCACGATAAAGCCAGCCCAGGACGACTAGGACCGTGACGCCCCTGCGGGGAACCTCGGGGGGCGTCCCGCCGCAGCAGCCTATCGACACGGAAGCGTCTTGGACTGGTAGGCCACGGACCACATCCGGACACGATCCTTACCCACTCTTGAGCCCCCCCCGCGAAAGACAACGCGGCCTCATTGTCGGCACACGCGTGCAGCCCTATCATCAAGGAGGCGACTCGCGGCCGCTGCTAGGTGACGTTGCGTCACGTGGCGGCGACTCTAGAGGTCGGCATGACGAGTGGCGCCATAGCCAGTACTCGGGCACTGCCTCCTCTGCACAGACTGCGTGCAGACGAGGTGTCGTCGGCCGTCGAGTTGCTTGCTCGAAGCTTCGCCGCGGACCCCCTGGTGGACTGGCTCGTCCGTTCGGATGCGCTGCGCGAGGACGGTACACGTCGACTGTTCCGCGTCTGCCTGAACCAGCTGACGCTTCCGTTCGGCGAGGTGTGGGCGACCGATGACCTGACCGGTGTGGCTCTCTGGACACCGCCGGGAAGATTCAGCCTCGGGCCGATGGCGCAAGCTCACTTCCTGTACCAAGCGGTCCGAGGCTTCGGGCTGCGCAACGTCCCCTCGCGTATCGCTGCCTTCAACACGATAGAGCGCCACCATCCCGAAAGGCCGCACTACTATCTCCTCTTCATGGGCGTCGAGCCGGCCCTCCAGGGTCAGGGGATCGGGAGCGCGATGCTGAGGAGCATGCTCCAGCGCTGCGACGCAGAGGCTGTACCAGCCTACCTGGAAGCTACTCACGAGGGACTCCTACCGCTCTACCGCCACCATGGCTACCGGCAGAACGAGGCGTTCGCGCTGAGACACGGTGGGCCGATCCTCTACCCGATGTGGCGAGAACCTCTTTCGGAGCCCCGAGCAGGTAGCGGCCCGTCTGCTGAGCCCTCATCGGGCAGCGCGTCGCACGGGCGTCAGCTCACCAGCACCGCCGAGAACACCCACCAGGCAAGGAGCGACTTAGCCGTGAGGCTGAGGATGATGTATGCCTTCTCGCCGAACAGGTAGTCGCGCCACTTGCCCACCCGGTGGTACTGCAGCCACATGTTGACCGCGAAGCTGTTGAAGAAGATGAACAGGCTGATGACGATGCCGTACACGAACGTTGGCGGGGTAGGGCCGTCCACACCAGGCGTCAGCACGTAGAGAGCGATCGCGATCCAGGGCATGGCGCCGGCAAAGCAGCCGAAGAGGAAGCTCAGCCAACTAGCCTTGCCGGGCGTCTCGTACTTCTCCATCAGCAGCCCGAACAAGATCATGCTGCCGTTGACACCGAAGATGGCGATCAAGGCCGCGACATCGCTGATGCCGGTGATCATCGCGATGAGCACGATCATGAGACTCGAGCTGAAGAAGTACTCGATCCAGCGGCCGTAGTTGCGATCGGCCAGTAGGTTGCGCTTGTACCAGCCGAAGACACCAGGAGAGGCGATGATGAGCAGCGCTGCGGCCGAGATGGCCACGAACGCAAAGACGCCCCAGCCAAGCGGGAAGTCGAAGAGCTGCGTGAGCGCCGCATCCGTGCCTGGCGGGCCGCTCATGTAGGTCGCTGTCACCGGAAGGGTGAAGTCGTTCGTCAACAGCGCTATGGCGACTGCCTGCACGGCAAGGATCACCCCGATACTGATGTTCCACCAGCGCAGCCGGTCAAGACGGCTGTCCGTACCTGCTTGCTCCACCGCTCACCCTCCTCGCCCGACCTGAGTGTCGCCTACCATACCCAGGTCGGCGACCGCCACTAACGTGCCGTTCCGTTCAGAGTCGAAGACCGTATCTTGCTCCCCTGAATCTTGAAGCCACCATTACGACATGCTCATCATGAGCA
>CAYMTC010000226.1:0-3722 GCA_964393265.1 uncultured Thermoleophilia bacterium | reverse complement strand
CTCACCAGACTCACCCTGTGAGGCCGAGCGATCGCCGTCGCGTCCAAGGTCCGAGATTCCATTCGTCTAGACGAACGAATCCTCCGCACTATACCTCGCACCGGGGTCGTGTCAAGGTCCTTGCCGACAGAGGGCTCCCTGCCGGCGGCCGTCCAGAAGTCAGGGGGAAGCGATAGGACGCCTGCGGATACCCAGGCGTCAGTCGGGCTGTGCCGTAGGCTCTAGCACCGGACCGGCGGCGGCGATCTCGTCGTCGACCACGTCCGCAAAGCGCTTGAAGTTCTCGGCGAACATGCCGGCCAACTGGTAGGCAGTGTGGTCGTACGCGGCCTTGTCGGCCCAGGTGTCCCGAGGCCAGAGCACATGGGCCGGCAACGAGTCGTGACCCTGCGGCACCTGCACTTTGAACACCGGATGAGACCTGAACCCACCGCGTGCCAGGGTGCCATCGAGCGCCGCCGCCAACAAGCGGCGGGTGAGCGCGATCCTCATACGTTCACCGACGCCATAGGAGCCGCCGCTCCACCCCGTGTTGACGAGCCAGCAGTCCACCTGGTGACGAGCCAGACGCTCGGCCAGCATGCTCGCGTACCGCGTTGGGTGCAGAGGCATAAAGGGCGCACCGTAGCATGCCGAGAAGGTGGGCCGCGGCTCGTCGATACCGACCTCGGTGCCGGCGACCTTCGCGGTGAAGCCCGAGAGGAAGTGGTAGCCGGCCATAGCCGGCGTGAGCCGTGCGATGGGCGGCAGGACCCCGAAGGCATCGCAGGTGAGGAAGAAGACGTTGCGTGGGTGGTCGCCGACGCCGCCCACGACGGCGCCGGGTATGTGCTCCAACGGGTAGGTAGCACGTGTGTTCTCAGTAAGGAAGCCCGAGTCGTAGTCGATAGCGCGCGTCTGCGGGTCGATGATGACGTTCTCCAGGATGGAGCCGAACTTGATGGCATTGAAGATCTGCGGCTCTGCCTCGGCGGAGAGGCGGATGACCTTGGCGTAGCACCCGCCCTCGAAGTTGAAGACGCTGTGGTCGCTCCAGCCGTGCTCGTCATCGCCGATGAGGTGCCGGGCAGGGTCTGCCGACAGCGTCGTCTTACCTGTGCCAGAAAGGCCGAAGAAGAGGGCCACATCACCTTCATCGCCCATGTTGGCAGAGCAGTGCATGGGCAAGACACCCTTCCGGGGGAGCAGGTAGTTCATGACAGTGAACACGGCCTTCTTGATCTCTCCACCGTACATGCTGCCGATGATGAGGATGAGCCGACGGGCGAAGCTGATGCCCACGAAGACGGGTCCGCGCGTGCCGTCGAAGTCGGCGCTGGCGCGCAGCAGGCCGCAGTCGATGACGGTGAACCCAGGCGCGAAGTCGGCCAGCTCGATGGGCGTGGGACGCACGAAGAGCGTGTCGGCGAAGAGCGCATGCCACGTAGCGTCCGCGATGACCCGCACCGGCAGGCGGTACATGCGCTCGGCGCCGACGAAGCCGTCGAACACGTAGAGGTCGCGGTCGTGCAGGTAGCCACGGGCCTTGTTGAGAAGGCGCTCGAACAGCTCCGGTCGGCAGGGCTTGTTGATGGGGCCCCAGTCGATCTGGTCGCACTCTGGCGACTCCATGACGAAGACCCGGTCCTCTGGCGAGCGGCCGGAGGGCTCGCCGGTCTTCACGACCAGCGCGCCGTTGGCGGCGAGGATGCCCTCGCCGCGGGCCAGCGAGCGAGCGATGAGCTCTGCCGGCGGCAGGTTACGGTGCGCACGGCCGCCGCCGGCCATGCCCAGCGCCTCCAGCTGCGCCCCGATGGCGGCGATCGTGCCCTCTCCCTGCACCGAGTCCATGCCGTCAGTCTACCTGGAGCCAGCCTGGCGTGCAGCGCCCAGCGGGGTCATTCGAACTCCTCTGACTCATCGGTCGTATAGAAGAGATGGAGCTGGTCGGGGCGAAGCCTGGCCTGATCCGTCGTGAGCAGGTAGCGTTCCGCCTCTTCGCGGCGACGCGCTGCTTCGGCTTGCATGGCCTGCAGCCGCTGAGAGACCCCGTACAGCGCGAGCAACTCCTTCGCCGTCTGGAACAGAGCCCGGTCGCCGTGCAGGAACACGCCCTCGTCCAGGATCTTGCAGGCGACCATGTCCTTGAAGCTACGAAAGCCGGCCTGCTCACGCAGGCGCCCCAGCCTCTTGACGATGTAGTCGACCTCCTCCCTGGCCGACGGATTGATGAGGTGCCGGTACTTCTGGTGGTAAATCTGCTCATCGAACTGCTGCACAAGGCTCTCGGGCGCAGCGTCGTCGACGATCACAACGAGGTCCAGGTCCGAGCCACGGACCATCTTCCCGGTGCTGCGCTCTGGGCGGGGGACGTCGTGGGCCATGTCGTAGACGACATCCCCGGCGATGAACACGCAGAAGCGGGCACCGGCCGCCTCCCCCCGCTGCCGTCTGCCCCCAGCCTGCTGCAGTCCGGCCGTAGCCGCCTCGCGCTCGGCGAGCCGCGCCGCCACGCCGGCGATGAGCCCCTTGGCCAGCTCGAGCTTGGCGTGGCTCACGGCGTGCGCGTGCTCGCGCACGTCGCGGCAGGCCTGCCGCAGCGCGTCAGGTTGGCCGCGCAGACCCACCACGGAGTAGGTGAGGAACTCGCGCAAGATGGACGGAGAGAGACGTGCATAGCCCTCGACCTTGCGATCGAGCCGCAGGTACCGCTGCCCCACATGTCGGACGACCAGGTGCTCGCTGAGCATGGCCGCTCTCCAAATGCGGAACGCGTCGTCGGCCGGAGCGCTTGGGCCGGCTTCTCCGGACAGGACCTCGAACAGCGCCGAGCCCACAAGAGGGCCCAGCCGCCCTACCGTGTCAACGAGGCTCCGCTGGTCGTCCGACACGCGCGTGCCCACGGTCGCGCAGGCCGCGCCCGCCTACCCGAGCAGCCCGCTGTGCGGGTCCCTCGAGAAGACGATCTGGTCGAGTGGCGGGTAGGCCTCACCGCGCCGGTCGACCACCTGGTAGCCCTTGGCGGCCACCGCCTCGCTCTGAGCCAGCACCTCGGCGGCCGCGGCCTCATCGAGCACGTACACGAGGTCTCCTCCCTGAGCGACGTAGCGCTGACCGTAGCTGATGGGCACGTCGCAGCGCACCTCGGCCAAGATGGACTCGGCGACCGGTGTCGTCTTGCGCGATCCGTTGGCGAGCAGGACCACCTTGCGCGCCTCATAGACCAGTTCGGCGCCCATGGAGACCGCGTACCGAGGGCTCTCCTCGACACTGGCGAAGTGACCGTCTTGCACGGCGTTCTCGACGGTGTTGTCGTCCAATTTGACCAGGAGCACACGGTTGTCCTGGAAGGGTATGCCGCTCTCGTGGAACGCGACGTGCCCACGGCCGCCGACCCCTATCACCTGCAGGTCGATGCCTCCGGCGCCGGCGATCTTCTGGTCGTAGGCATCGAGCACGCTACGCTTGATGTCCCCGAGCACGCCGTCGGCGCCGTCGGCGATCACGACGGCGCGGCCCTTGTCGGCCCCTTGCCACTTGTACTGGCCGTCCTGGTCCTGGAGCGCCGCCACCAACTTCTCCTGGTCGATCAGCGTGCCCCACGGGACGTTCGTCTCAGCGAACTTGCGGCGCATCAGCGCGAAGAGCTCCGTGGCCATGAAGTAGCTGTACGACTCACGGTGCAGCACGCGCTGCTGGGCGTTCTCGCCCGGCAGGCCCACGTACTCGTCGAGGTTGAACGT
>CAYMTC010000225.1:0-3740 GCA_964393265.1 uncultured Thermoleophilia bacterium | reverse complement strand
TTGTCTGTCATGCTCCTGTCTCCAGGACTCCTTGATGTCCTGTGATCAGAACTCCTTGATGCCCTCGGGCGACTCGATCCAGACCTTCTCCTTGCGCCACTTGATGAGGATCATCCACATCCAGAGTGCGAAGCCGACGCCGAGGTACTCAGCCAACTGCACCCAGCCGGGCTGACCCAGTGCGGTGAGCACCGCGATCACGATGGCGATCATCATGGCCAGCACGCGCATGAACATGCCACCCGGGATCTTGTAGGGACGCTCCCACTCGGGGTGCTTGATAGCCGCCAGGATGCCTGCTCCAGAGATGATGAAGTAGCAGGTCGCCACACAGAACGACATGAGGCAGAAGAACGACTGCAGGAAGCTCGTGTAGTTCATCGTGATGATGGCTGCGACACTCAGCCCCAGGATGAGGAGGTTGGGGACGATGGGCTGGTGGTGCTTGTTGGTCTTGGCAAAGGCCTTGGGCAGGAAGTTCTGCCGGCCCATAGCGTAGAACATGCGCACGCTGCTGAGCCAGAACCCCAAGATGCAGGTGCCGATGGGGAACAGCACCACGCCGATGCCGAAGATCCACAGCCACACGGCCCAACCGCCGGTGCCGCCGCCTATGGCGAGCTTCATCATGTTGAGCGAGGCGAACGGCTGACCACTGCCGTCACCGGTGAGCGTGCCCCAGTCGGCCATGCCGCTGAGCGCCAGGAAGTACAGCACGTACATGGCGCCGCAGGTGAGCACGCAGCCGAGGATGGCGCGGTTCATCTTCTTGATGGGGAAGGTGCCCTCCTCGACCATGTTCGGCACGATCTCAAAGCCGAAGTACGGGGTGATGAGCAATGCGACACCCAGCACCACGCCGTAGACCGCGTTGTCGCCACCGAGGCTGGTCTGCACGAAGGGTGAGAGGTTGGACCAGCTCCACTGATCGCTGGCGAACCAGATGATGGAGCCGACGATGCACATCGCGAAGGCGAAGAGCAGCATGGCTGTCTGCACCTGCCCGGCGATCTTGATCTCGTACAGGCTCACGACGGTGAGGAGAGCGAGGAAGACACAGCTGATGAAGGCGATCCAACCGATGGAGAGGTTGGTGCCCAGCATGTAGTCGACCCACGCCACGATGCCCAGGCAGCCGGCCGGCGGTACGGCCAGCCAGGCGGCCAGGATGAGCCAGCTCGAGATGAAGCCGAAGTGCTTGTTGAGGCCTAGTGTGCCGTAGACCATCTCCACGCCGCAGCTTGGTGCCATAGCGGCCCACTCTGCGTACACCATGGCGATGGGCAGGACGGCGATGGTGAGGATACCGAATGCGAGGAAGGTGAACGGGCCGCAGGCGCTGAGGAACCAGCCGTCCCAGTAGCCCATGAAGGTAAAGATTGCGCCGGTAGCGATGATGTAGACGTAGAACAAGCTCAGCGCACGCTTCAGCGTGCCTGAGCCCTTCATGTAGTCCTCGCGCAGAAGCGCCGCGCCTGCTGCCACGTCTTGTGCCTGACCCTCGATCGGGCCTACGTCGCAAGCTTCGCCTTGCTGTTCTTGGCTCTCGTTAGACACTGAAATCCCCCTTGTCGTACTTGCCGGATCTCAGACTGTCAGATCGCTGCCTCCTTTCCTGTCAGCATCTGCCTCTGTCGACCTCACTGAGCTGTCCAGCCACCGTCGGCCGTGAACTCGGCGCCGGTGACCCAGCGTGACTCGTCGCTGGCCAGAAAGAGGTCGATGTAGGCGATGTCGATTGGCTCGCCGATGAAGCCGATAGGGTGTTGGGCGCCCACCTTGGCGAAGTACTCGTCGGGTGTGAGCCCGAAGTCTGCCGCCTCCTTCTCGGTGAGCGGTGTGTGGACGTAGCCGGGGTGTACCGAATTGACGCGGATATTGTAGCCCTTGGCACCCATGGCCAGGGCAGCCGACTTGGTCATGATGGTGACGGCGCCCTTGGAGGCGCAGTAGGCGAACAGCCCCGCCTCGCCGATCTGCCCATCGATGGACGAGCGGTTGACGATCGAGCAGCGCTCGCCGCTGGCCTTCATAGCCGGGAGCACCGCCTTCATGCCGAGGAAGACGCTGGTGGCGTTGATCCTCATGACCCGGTCCCACTCGTCGAGGCTGGTCTCCTCGACGTCGTGGCCAAGGGAGATGCCGGCGTTGTTCACCAGCGTGGTGAGCTTGCCGTACGTCTTCACCGCCTGCTCCACGGCGTTGCTCCAGGCGCTCTCGTCGGAGACGTCCAGCTTGACGAACGTCGCCTCGCCGCCGGCGGCACGGATGCCGTCGACCACAGCCTGTCCTGCTTCCTCGTTGATGTCGGCGAGCACGACCTTTGCACCCTCGCGGGCGAACAGCTCCGTGGTGCCTCTGCCGATGCCCATGGCGCCGCCAGTGACTATCGCGACCTTGCCGTCAAGCCTGCCCATGTGGCTCCTCCTGCGCTTGGGCGGTCACGAAGACACCCTGACCGCGACTTGCTCGTTGTAGCCGACGATGACGCGCATGTAGCCGCTGAGCATGGCGTTGGTCTCCTCGCTGCCGGTGTCGACCAGCAGGGGGTGGCCGCCTAACGCGGCGACCTTGGGCTTGGTGGCGACCACCATGATGTTGTCGCGTCCTACGCGCTCGATGACCCGAGGGCTGAGCTGCTGGTTACCGCGACCGAAGATGTAGCCCTGACCGCCGATGATGGTGACGACGATGACCGCCTTGCCGCTGCCGTCTTGGTCGAGGAGGTCGATGATCTGCTGCTCGGTGACGTCGGTGGCGAGGAGCTCTCGTCCGCGCGTGACGTCGACGCCGAGCAGCGTCCCCTTGACGCCAAGGCGCTCCTTGATGCCGAAGACGGTGCTGCCGGTGCCCAGTATGTACAGTGTCTCGTCGTTCATCGCGTCCATGAGGTAGTAGGCGATGTCGTTGAGGGCGTTCTCGTCTGACTGCGTACGCCCGGCCTTGCCGCCCTGGACGCGTTGCTCGTCCTTGGGAACAGTGAGATACCCGTACAGTTCCGCCGAGACGCGTCCCTGTCGGAACGCCTCCTCGTCGATGTCCATGACCTCGGCGTGGCCGGTGCTGCCGACCTTGCCCTGGAGGTAGAGGACGGCTAGCTCCCCCGCGTTGCGGGGGTTGATGCCGTAGACGCCGGAGTGGATCTTGCAGCCGGCCGGTATGCCCAGACAGACGACGTCGTCACCGACGGCGGCATAGATGTCGCGGGCCGTGCCGTCGCCGCCGGCGAACACGAGCAGGTCGACGCCGGCCGCGACTATCTCACGGGCCGCCCGCCGTGTGTCTTCGCTGGTGGTGTTGCTGCCGTCTGTGGTGTAGACGATCTGCGGCTCGAAGCCCAAGGCGCGGGCCTCGTTCTCGCCCATGTCGCCGGAGACAGTGAGGATCTCGACCTCGTCGCGCATGTCGGTGAGTTTCTGGAGCGCCGTGCTGGCTCTGCCTGGCGCCTCGGGTCGTGCGCCGAGTGCGAAGGCACGCGCCAGGATATCGGCGCCGTCTGTGCCCTTGAGGCCGCACTTACCGCCCATGCCGGCGATGGGGTTGACTATGAGACCGAGCCGCTTCACGTTCCGCACCGTACCTCCGGTAGTGTGCGACCGCCGCGTGCGGCGGTCGCCTTGCTCTTGGTGGACGTCTGGAGGCCCAGACATGTCGGCCTCGCCCGGCGCGCTGCGCCGCTGGGCGCGGCCCCCCCCGGGACACGAAAACCCCGCGGGGCGCGCCCCACCGCCGTCGCCACC
>CAYMTC010000224.1:0-3764 GCA_964393265.1 uncultured Thermoleophilia bacterium | reverse complement strand
CACCAGGACAGCGGGAGCTGGCGGTCGAACGCCATGGCGAACAGGCCGCGCACCGACCCGATCCACACCACGAGCGACGTGTTGTAGTACCAGAAGAAGAACCCGACACCCAGCAGGACGGCCAGCCATGCCGAGCCGCCACACACGCCCGCGAAGAACGGTATGGACGGGATCGCAGGACTGACCCCCATGGCGGCCTCGAGCGCCGCGTAGCTGTCCTCGCTGGTGTAGTACAGGTAGCTGTAGTCGCGGATGAAGTCGCTACCGAAGCTGAAGCCCGGCGCCCACGCGTTGATGGCGTAGAGCGTAGCCACCGCGATGATACCCAGGACCATGCCGCGGAGGAAGCTGGTGCGTGGAGTCTTGACCTCGGAGCCCACGAACGACACCGACTCGAGGGCGCTGTATGCCCAGAACACCCACAGCAGCATGCCGTACAGACCCGCGCCAGATCCCTTGATGGAATCCTGGATGCCCTGCTCTTGCGCGGCGGCTGCGATCTTCTCTGCCGCACCAGCACCGTAGATCTCGTTCCAGGCCGAAGCACCGTCGACCGCGAAGAACAGGATGATGGCGATGATCGTGACGACCAAAGGCAGGTAGATGGCGATGCGGATGAACCACTTGAGCCGGTCCATTCCCAGCAGCTGGAAGCCCCAGACGACGAAGGTGAGGACGAACGAGAGCCACAACCGATTGTAGTCGCCCCCGAACCAGTCGCCGGCGCTTGCCATGCCCGAGCTGCCGCTGATCTGGCCAGCAACCTGCAACGTCGCGCTGATGAGGTTGAGGCCGAGGTAGTTCAAGAAGCCCACGCAGAAGCCGCTACTGACGATCCAGAGCCAGTTGGGCAGGAACCCGATGAGCGGGTGGGTGACGCGCGAGATCACCACGTACATGGCGCCCGAGCGCGGGAACGAGCTTGCGTAGATCGCGATAAGGATGACGGGGAAGAGCCATAGGACGGCGCCGACGATGAAAGCCAGTACCATGTTGCCGCCTGGCTCAAGGCCGGGCACCTTGACGGAGTAGTAGGTCATGCCGGACGCGGCCGGGCCGGCGATGGTGAGCAGCAGGACGTCCCACCAGCTCATCTCGCGCACGAGGCCCGAGGCCTTTCGTGCAAATACGATCGTTTCTTCTGCCACGGAACCCCCCAAAGGTTCGTGAAGCGGACTGTGGCGACGCCGCCTGCCGGCGGAGTGCGTCGCCCGGGGACAGCGCCGTGCGCCTCGCGACGGAGGACGTACACGGCTCAGCACAGAGTCTTAGCTGGCGCACCCCCTTTCCGAGCCTGCGAGAGCCCTCTGACCGGGGTCGCCCGAACCTCCCGGGGAGCCGGTCTGTGCGCGCACTATGCCCGTCCAGCATGGTGGTTGTCAAGGTGGGCTGATGCGGTGTTCAGGATAGCAGCCACCACACGCGTCCATCGCAGAGACGCGTCGCGACACTCCTACGTAGGCCGGGGGCGTTCCAGCACGCTGCTTTGCAGGTCTTTCTTGACAGCGACAGAGTTGACTTCCCTCTCAGAGTCGTGTTGACTGCGTTACCTACCGCGGTCGCGCAAGCCAGCGGCCTATACTTCAAGTGTAGATTACCTGCTTTTCGTGCAGGTACAGCAGGGCGGCCGTCGGCCGTCGACGCTCCGCGATGTGAGGAAGGTGCGACATGACCCGCGAGTACGGCGCTCAGAGCATGGTCGGCAGGCTCCGCAAGGTGGTCGTCCGTCGGCCCGACGACGCCATGGCCGCGGCCGACCCCCAGAAGTGGCACTACGCGGGTCGCGTAGACCTTCACGAGGCGCGAGCCGCCCACGAGGCCCTGGTCCAGGCTATGACAGACTGGGGGGTCGAGGTCATCGTGCACGACGAGCCGCTGCCCGACCACAGCGACAGCGTGTTCGTCTTCGATCCCGCGCTCGTGACAGACGCTGGCACCATGGTGCTCCGCATGGGCAAGGCGCTCAGGAAGGGCGAGGAGGACCCTTTGGCCCGCTGCCTGGAGCGCCACGGGGTCCCTGTGTTAGCCCGTCTCACGGGAGACGCTCATGCCGAGGGTGGCGACACCATGTGGCTAGACCACGACACCCTCGCCGTGGGCCTGGGGTTCCGCACCAACCCTGAGGCAGTACGGCAGTTGCGGGAAGCTCTCGAGCCGCACGGCATCACGGTCCTCGACTACGACCTGCCGTACTTCACGGGCCCCCAAGCTTGTCTCCACCTGCTGTCCCTTATCAGCCCTGTCACCGAGGACGCTGCCGTGGCCTACCCACAGCTCATGCCCACGGCGTTCTGGCGTCAGCTCCAAGAGCGCGGCCTGCGACTACTGGAGGTGCCGTACGAGGAGTTCATGGCCACACAAGCCACCAACGTGCTCGCCGTCGAGCCCGGCAAGGTCATCATGCTCGACGGCAACCCCGTGACGCAGAGGCTGCTCCTCGACGAGGGGTGCGAGGTCAAGACCTTCCCCGGCGCACCGCTCTCCTTCAAGACAGAGGGCGGTCCCACCTGTCTCACGCGCCCCGTTCTCCGCGACTAGCACCGGCAGGATACGACCGACCCAAGCGGCAGCTGGAGGAACACCGATGGACGCACACGCCAGTCTCGCACAGCTTACGGACGATGAGCAGCGAGCCCTTTCGGCCATCGACAGGGACTGGCTGCTGCAGAGCCTCGCCAGCCTGGTCGCGGCGCGTAGCTGCGACGGCCACGAGACCGAGGCCCAGGACCGCTCGGCTGGACTCATGGCCGACGCCGGTCTCTCTGTCGACCGCTGGTGGATCGACCTCGAACAGCTGCGGCACCACCCGGCGTTCTCCTGGGAGATCGAGCGGACCGAAGCTCTGGGCGTCGTCGGCGTCGGCGGCACCTCCGACGGGGGCCGCGACCTCATCATCAACAGCCACATCGATGTGGTGCCGCCGGGCGACCCGGCTCGCTGGACATCACCCCCCTGGACCGCATCCATCCGCGACGGGCTGGTGTTCGGCCGCGGCACGGTCGACATGAAAGGCGGAGTCGCTTGTGCGTTGACGGCCGCCCGGGCGCTGCGTGACGCCGGGGTACGCCTGCGAGGCCGCGTCATCATCGAGACGGTCGCAGGAGAGGAGGACGGCGGGCTCGGCACGCTGGCCGCGATCGAACGAGGCTACCGAGCCGACGGCGCAGTGGTCGTCGAGCCCACGTCGCTCACCCTCGTCGCCGCGCAAGCGGGCTGCCTGGGGTTCCGGATCACAGTCCCCGGCACAGCCGCGCACGGCGCCATGCGCTGGGATGGGGTCAGCGCCCTGGAGCGGTTCCTCCCGATCCATACTGCCCTGCTAGAGCTGGAGGCAAGTCGCACCGCAGATGACCTACCGGCCGACATCCGGCCGCTGTACAGCCACTACCCTATCCCCTACCCGCTAAGCATCGGCACAGTGCGCGCTGGCGACTGGGCCTCGACTGTCCCGGAGCAGCTCGTCTGCGAAGGGCGGTATGGTGTCATGCCTGGCGAGGACACCGACTCGGCTCGCAAGCTGTTCGAGCAAGCGGTCAACGACGCGGCGAAAGCTGATGGGCGACTCCTTGAGCGTCCGCCGGTCGTGGAGTGGTCTGGCGGCCAGTATGCGTCGGCCCTCACGCCCACGACCGCGCCCATCGTCACCACGGTGAGAGAGGCGCACGCCGACCTCTTTGGCCAGGAGCCGCCCATCGCCGGAGTCACGTATGGCGCCGACATGGGCATGCTCGTCACCGTGGGCGGCATGCAGGCCGTGCTCTACG
>CAYMTC010000223.1:0-3778 GCA_964393265.1 uncultured Thermoleophilia bacterium | reverse complement strand
GTGCGCAACGTCACTCATACCGCCCTCCGTGAGCCGATCCACGTACACCCCTGGACCCCGCCGTCATCGCCCTGCGGCTAGTCGCTCGCGGCGTCGCCGACCTTGGCGCAGCCGCAGCGCCTCCAGCGCCGAGCTCGCAAGGCGGCCCACCCGACCACCTCTACCGCCGCGCTGCCGATGAAGGTCGCCGTTCACCACGAGCCTGGACACCGTCTTCACGATCGGCCAGCGAAGTGGCTCAGGCGGCACCTTGCACAAGGGAGGACCCACCACCGGCAAGCGCGAGTACTCGTCGTCACTCCCAAGGAGCAGTGACGCCATCGTCTTGCCGCCGAGCTTCGTGGCAGCGAGACCGTGCCCGGAGAAGCCGACAGCCGCGTGCACCGTGCCGCACGGCGCAGTCTCGAAGAACGGCAGACGGGTCATGGTCATGTCCATAGGGCCGCTCCACGCGTGCGTGAACCGCACCCCGTGCAGCTGCGGGAACATCCAGAGCAAGCCCTCCGCCGCCACCGCAGCCTTGCGCCGCGACGCCAGCGCGGGCCGAGGCAGCCATCCGTCGTAGGCGACCCCCATGGTGCCTCCGCCTATGGCGATGCGGTCATCGTTTGTGCGACGTAGATAGTAGAGAGCGTCGCGACTGTCGGCTATCCCCATGTGGCTCGTCCAGCCTATCTGGGCTAACCGCTCGGGGATGGGCTCTGTGACGACCATGTAGTCGACGCCGACCGCGAACGCTCGCTTGAACGGCGGCGACGCGGCGGCCCACGCGCCCGTCGTCACGGCGACCTGGTCGGCGACCACGCTGCCCTGCGGTGTGGTCACAGTCGCAGGCCGACCACCGCGGAGGTCGATCAACGGAGTCCCTTCATAGATGGTCACACCACGCTCGAGCAGCACGCGACGCAGCTCGCGCACCAGGCGGGCCGGCTGGACCGTGGCTACAGACGGCGTCACCGCACCGCCACGGAACAGCGGCGACCGCGCGACCGCTTGCGCTTGTTCGGCATCCACGAGGCGGATCTGGTCCGCAGCCCCGCACCGCTCGAGCGTCTGCAGAGTGAGTGGGCTGAGAGGGTCTTGCCACTCGTCGACCTGCGCGTAGAGGATGCCCTCCCGGTGGAACCAGACATCCGCCGCATGGCGCGAGCACCAACGCTCCAGTTCGTCCACCTGTCGCGCCAGCAGTGTCGCGTACCGAGCGCCCGCTTCCTCTCCGAGGATGGTGCACAACCCAGCGATGTCGTCCCACGACGACGAGAAGAACCCTCCATTGGCGCCGCTGCCTCCTGCTCCGCAGACAGCAGCCTCGAGCAGGACCACGTTGCAGCCCGGGTCACGCTCGGTCAGCTCGTACGCCGTCCAGCACCCGGCGAGACCGCCGCCGACGATGCAGACACCCGCTCGCCTCGTGCCCTCGAGCGGCGGACACGGAGCGCCAGGGTCGTGCGCCAGCGCTTCCTGCAGCCAGAAGCTCTGCAAGCCGACACGTGGGACCCGTGGTGTGACACCCGCGATCACACTACCCTCCCCTCTCCCCGAACGAGTGCGCGCAGAGTGGCACGCACGCGAGGATCGCGCTCCATGATCGTGGCAAGACGTGGCCGTGCGACCGTCCGACGCACCTGACGCACGCCTCGCCCGCAGCAAGCATACCCCGCCGCTCCACCGGGCAGCCGGTGCCGAGCGCTTTGGTACACTGGCGACATGCTCGCTTGGCTGGCCGCCGCAGACGCACTCTCTGCCGCCGACTCATGGTGGGGACAGAACAGCCACCACATCATCGTCACAGCCGCGGTGGTGGTCACTGCTGTCCTGCTCACCGTGGTGGCCCGCGCAGGCATCTCACGGGGGGTAGAACGTCTTACGCGTGCTCAGGCAGCACGCCAGCGCAGACAGGCCAAGGACACCCCTCCGCTGCCGACCCCCCAGGCACACGCTGTGGACGTGAGCCGGGAACGCGCCCAGCAGCGCACCCGAACGCTGGGCTCTGTCCTTCGCAACACCGCCACGATCGCCATCTGGGTCACAGCCATCCTGATCGTCCTCGGCGAGTTCTCTATCAGCCTGGCCCCGCTCATCGCAGGCGCTGGCGTGGTCGGTGTCGCGCTCGGCTTCGGCGCCCAGACGATCGTCCGCGACGTGCTCGCGGGCATCTTCATCCTGTTCGAGGATCAGTACGGCGTGGGCGACGTGGTCGACCTTGGCGAGGCGATAGGCACCGTCGAAGAGGTGACGCTCAGAGTCACGAGGCTACGCGACGTCGAGGGGACGGTGTGGTATGTGCCCAACGGTGAGATCCGCCGCGCCGGCAATCTGTCTCAGTACTGGGCACGGGCGTTGCTCGACATCGGGATAGCCTACGACTCAGACATCGAGCTCGCCTCTACGGTGATCAAGCGCGTCGCCGACGAGGTGTGGCGCGAGTCCTTGCCCGGAGCCACCGTCCTCGAGGAGCCTGAGCTGTGGGGTGTGGAACAACTCGGGCCAGACGCGGTCGTCATACGCCTCGTGATCAAGACCAAGCCGGGCGAGCAGTGGGCTGTCTCCCGCCTCATCCGCCAACGGCTCAAGACCGCCTTCGACGAGGCCGGCGTAGAGATCCCCTTCCCGCAGCGCACCGTCTGGCTGCGCGAACAGCCGGCCGACGCCGATGGCGGCTCCCAGGAGTCACCGTGAGCACAGAGGAGGAACGCGCGTAGGACCCGCGGGGCCTACCTCAGCCCGCGGCCTGCGGATCGCCCTCCTCCGGCACGATGCACACCATGGCGAACGACGATCCCGGCGCAGCGCGGAACTGGTGCAGCGCGTCGGCGGGCACGAAGGCGTAGCTGCCCGCCCGCAGAGGACGCTCCTCGCCATCGACCTCCAGCACACCTTCGCCGTCCAGGCCGACGTTGATGTGCGGCCAAGGGTGCGCATGCCGCGGAGTGTAGCCGCCGGGAGCCAGCTCGAAGGCACGCATGACCCAGCCTTGCCAGCCATCGCGCGGCGAGATAAGCACCCGACGAGTGACCTCGTGAGCACCCTCCATGACCATCGGCTCGGCCGCGACGTCTGTCCAGTGACCACTCGTCATGTACGTACCTCTCTCCTCGTGCGTCTGCCAGAGTGTGCGGGCTGTCGGTGGGCAGTATGCCACACCGACGGCGCGCCGTTCGCCCATCACCGCGTCAGACCTGCACTGCAAGGGTCCCGAGAGGAGCTCCACGAAAGGCGCCGGCATGGTCTGCGTACCTGGTCCAGCGGCGCGGGCTGCCGGGCGACAGCGCCCGCGCCACACCACCGCTTAGTCGCGCAGGCGCTGCACAGCCACTGAGACTGAGTCGAGGCCGACGTGTGCCGTGAGCACTGGGCCGGAGCGCACTACCGGTACCTCTTGCAGTCCGAAACGCGCGCGCAGGCGCTGCGCCATGTACTGGGCGCCTTCGTCGTCTCCGGTGTGGACGATGGCGCAGCGCACCGGCAGGCCGCCGGCGAAGCGCTCGGCCTTGTCCACCACGCTCTCGAGCGCCCGACGATGCCCGAGCGCGACCCCGCCCTTGAGGGCTTGCCCCTCGTTGCTGAAAGCGATGATGGGTTTGAGGTGCAGGAGGTCGATGACGCGTGCTGCTCGCGGGCTCACGCGGCCACCGCGTACGGCGAACTCGAGCGTACGCAGCGTGCCGAACACCGTGATGTCGTCGCGCAGGGCGTTGGCCCGCCGCTCGATCTCGGCCAGTGGCACGCCGGCGAGATCGGAAGAGCGTCGTGTAGGGAAAGAGTGTAGGATAGGGTG
>CAYMTC010000222.1:0-3785 GCA_964393265.1 uncultured Thermoleophilia bacterium | reverse complement strand
ATCATCTGCAGGCAATGATGGCTGCCTCGCCGCCTCCCGCTGCCAGCTCGGCCCTGTGGGCGTGTTCGCGCGGGAGTCTTGCCGACAGGAGCCGTCGCGGAGAACGATCCGCGTGGCTAGCGGGCGTGACCACAGGGTGTGGCGGCTGTCAGTGGTCACCGATAGTAGTGCCCAGAGGAGCGGATGACGCGTCCAGGGTGCGGGGAGTGGTCTAGCCCCATGAGGAAGTCGGAGTCCTCCAAGCAGAGTACTCGCGAGTGTCCCGAGCGTGGAACGCTCGGTGCCCATATGCAGACCCAGCATGCTGTCGTCACGCACATCCCCAGACTGCACGATCCTTGTTAGCGGTACAGACCGTAGCCTTCACAGGGCATAAGAGGTATAATTTCCATACCCATTTGGCAACGGAGGCCGAAGGTGGGATTCGAGTTCGACGAGCGCAAGAGCCAGGCCAACAGGGCCAAGCACGGCGTCGACTTCGTCGAGGCGCAGGCGTTGTGGGCCGATGCTGAGCTCGTCGAGGTGCCGGCCCGCAGCGAGACCGAGGCACGGTTCCTGGTCGTCGCGGTGATGGACGGCAGGCACTGGTCGGCGTTCATCACCTACCGTGCGTCCAGCATCCGCCTGATCTCCGTGCGCCGTTCCCGTCCCGAGGAGGTGGCGATCTATGAAAGCCAGTGAGCTCGACCAGCGCTTCGACGATGGCGAGGACATCAGTTCGGAGCTTGAGCTCGACAAGGCACGTCGCCCCAACCGTGAACAGCGGCGCGTCAACGTCGACTTCCCCGTCTGGATGATCGACTCCCTCGACCGTGAGGCGAGGCGTCTGGGGGTGACGCGACAGTCGATCATCAAGGTCTGGATCGCCGAGCGCCTGGAGAAGGCGAGTTGAGTCGCAGTCGCGAGGAAGAGACCGCTAACAAGCACATCAAGCCGGACGCCGCGGACCGGCGCGGGTCATGCGCGCGACGTTAGCTGTGGCGATGGCAAGAGCCGTCAGAGTCGAGAGGTGAGGCATGCACCGTCACAAGGGCGCGGCGTGAGCGGAAGGACGAGATGAGCTTGACCAGCTGGATCCGGGAGCTCTTCCGCCAGAGCCCAGAGAAGCGTGCGGCACGCCAGCTGAGCCGCGCAGAGCGCCTGCGGGCCCAGAACGAGCTACGCGCTGCCAAGGCGGAGGTCGAAGCGCTCAGGCACTTCTTCCCCCCGCCGAGGCCGCCGAGCGGGTTCGGATCCTAGCAGCCCCCGGCGGTCGTCACCGCGAGTGCGGAAAGGGCGGTCGATGCACACAGCTGACAAGCGCATCAACACGGACAGGCCTTCCATGACTGCCGTGGCCTCCCGGTCATCCGGCACGCGTTGGGCAGAGCTGAAGGGTGATCGAGCCCACAGGCTGTCGTCCTGGGATCGGCGGGGGGCCGGATGAAGGCCAGGAAGACTGTGATCCACGCGCTCATCGTGATCGGGTGCATCGTCGGCCTGTCGGTGGGGATTCCCGTGATCGCCTGCGAGGATGGCGGCACCGAGATCAGCGATCCCGGGCCTTTGCCGAGCCGCGGTTCCCCGCAAGGCGGCACGGCCGCGGCAACGGCACTTGCCAGACCACTGTCTGAGTTCGGCCTCGGGCTGCTACTGCGTCAGGCCGAGTCCACGCCGGGCAACGTGGTGCTCTCTCCGGTGTCTCTGGCCTGCGTGCTCTCCGAGATCCGCGATGGTGCGAAAGGCCAGACCAAGCGTGAACTGACACAGGCGCTGGGGTTCGAGGGTCTCTCCGACGCCGCGATCGACCAGGGATGGGCTGACCTGATCACCGCCGCCCAGTCGGGCAAGTACGCCGGGGTCACTATCTGCAACTCGCTCTGGCTTCGCGACGGCATCCCCTTCAGGGAGCGCTTCCTGGCGACGAACCGCGAGTACTACGCCGCCGACTGTCTCCCCTTGAGCGAGGATGACGACGTTTCGGTGCGACGGATCAATCGGTGGGTGTCAGAGAGGACACGCGGCAAGATCCCGAAGCTGTTTGACCAGCTCGATGAAGGCACCATCCTCGTCGTTGTCAACACGGTGAACCTGAAGGTCGGCTGGGACCTCTTCCAAGAAGAGGAGACGACCCAGGCCGGCTTCACGCTTGCCGACGGCACTCGCAAGAACGTGATGATGATGCAGGGCACTCTGGCCTCCGAGCCCGCAGCCACGCTGGCGCTGGAAAGCAGCGAGTTCGACGCCGTCTGCCTGCCCACCGATGGCCCGGTGGACGTCTGGCTGGCGGTACCGAAGGACGAGCAGACGCCGGAGGACATCGTGCGCATTCTGGCGGGACAGGGCGGCATCGCCATGCTCTACGACTCGGCGTCGAAGCATCGCGAGGTCTACGTGGAGCTGCCACGCTTTGCCTTCTCCTACGATACACTTGGTGGTGACCTCAAGCGCGACCTGAATGCCATGGGCATCCGGCGCTTGTTCGACCCAGAGGCGGATCTGGGCGGCATCGCCGCTGTTCCAAAGCCGTTCTACTGCACCGGGATCGTTCACAAGGCTCGCATCCAAGTCGATGAGAAGGGCGTCGCGGCCCAGGCGGCGACCGGCACACAGGGTTGCACCGGTATGGGTCCGCTGCGCGTCTGCGCCGATCGCCCGTTCCTCGTCATCCTTGCAGCGTCGCGCTCACGCGCCCCGCTCTTCCTGGCGCTCGTGCGTGATCCCCAATGAGCCGCAATGCCGCCACAGTACGGAACACGGGGATCGGCAGCCTGCGATGCCTGCCCAACGAGCACATCGAGGCGGACGACTCTGCGGGTCGCCGCTGATGTGCCCGACGTGAGACACAGGAGCATGCAGAGGAGACGCCATTGAGGTACGTCGCTTTGCTGCGCGGGATCAATGTTGGCAACGGCGCTCGCGTGCCCATGAAGGCCCTGAAGGCCCTCTTCGAGGAACTCGGGCTCAGCGACGTCGTCACCTACCTGAACTCGGGCAACGTCGTGTTCGAGTCGACAGTCGGCGCCTCCAAGCTGACGCGACTCATCGAAGACGGACTCGAGCGCTCGTTCGGCCAGAAGATCCCTACGTTGGTGAAGTCCTCGACGGAGGTGATCGCCATCGCGGAGTCGATACCTAGGGAGTGGGGCAACAACGCCGGTGAGCAGACCTACGTCGCGTACTTGTTCAGTGACGTCGACAAGCCCGGCCTCGTGTCGGAACTGCCGGTCAAACGGCAGTTCATGAACATCTTCTACACACCCGGGGCCATCGTGTGGAACATCAAGCGAAAGGACTACAACCGCAGCCAGATCACGAAGATCGTGGGGCACAGCTCCTATGCGCGGATGACTACACGGAACGTCAACACAGCGAGGAGGCTCGCGGCGCTGTGTGCGGGGTCCTGATCCTGGTTGCGCCGCTCGAGCCGCGCTCTCGCAGAGACGGCGCGCCTCGCGCAGGAGAGTCGGGTCACGACTGCTCGCCGGCGCTCGGCGCTAGAGTGGAGCGCATCAAGGCACTGAGGGTCGTGTGACGAGCGGAGCGACCCAGGCGGCGCGGCGACTCACCGCTCGTATCGAAGCGGGCAAACGGCGACAGGCGGAGTGGAGTGGTCGAGTACGCAGGGCACAGGGATCCGCGCTTCGTGCGCCGCCACCGCGGCGGTCTGCTTGACGAGGCTCAGCACCGGCTGCTCGCACGGTGGGCCGCGCAGTGCGCTGAGCATGTCGTTCCGCTGTCCGCTGCAGCGCATGAGCAAGAGATCGGAAGAGCACACGTCTGAACTCCAGTCACCGCTCATTATC
>CAYMTC010000221.1:0-3787 GCA_964393265.1 uncultured Thermoleophilia bacterium | reverse complement strand
TGGAATCTCGTGACTGGAGTTCAGACGTGTGCTCTTCCGATCTGCCAGCGAGCCGCGCCGCGGCGGCCTACGTCGCGGAGCGGTCCGTGTACGCGGTGTGCAGCAGATGGTGAGCGACGTCGCTCAGCGGCGCGCCGAGGAACTCCTCATAGGCGCGCCGCACGGCGGCGTTCTGGTGCGACGCGCGCTGCGCGCAGCGCGCGTCGTCTTCGTTGAGCGCCGCCGACCGTTGCCGGACCTCCTGTACCATCGTCGGCACCGGCTGCCCGCCGCCGCCCGCGCAACCGCCTGGACAGGCCATGATCTCGATGAAGTGGTAGTCGGCGTACTCGCCGCCTTGGGCGACCGATTCGCAGACCGCACGCGCGTTGGCCAACCCGTGCGCCACGGCCACCTTGACCCGCAGGTCGCCGACCGGCAGCACGGCACTCTTGATACCCTCCTGCGTGCCCAGGCTGGCCAGCTCCAAGTCGGGCAGAGGCTCCCCAGTGAGGACTTCGTACGCGGTACGTAGAGCAGCTACCATAACGCCGCCGGTGCGGCCGAAGATCGGTGCCGCCCCCGTGTACTGCCCGAGAGGCTCGTCCGCCTCTTCGGCCTGCAGCGTCGTGAGATCTAACTTTGCCATAATCAGGAGCTTGGCCAGCTCGCGCTCCGTGAGGACGATGTCGACATCCGGAAAGTGCTCCTCTTCCGCGACTCTTCCTTGGCCGCGCCAGTACTCCCAGGCGTCCGCGAACTCGGGACGCGCTGCCTCAGTCTTTTTCGCCGTGCAGGGCATGACCGACACCACGGCCATCGTGCGCGGGTCTACGTTGAGCTGCTGCGCCGCGTACGTCTTGGCCATCGCGCCGAGCATCTGCTGTGGCGACTTCGCCGACGAGATGTTGGGCAGTAGACTCGGATAGAACGTCTCCACAAAGCGAATCCAGCCTGGCGAGCAGGATGTGATCTGCGGCAGCACTCCGCCCGACTGGATCCGACGAATGAGCTCGTGCCCCTCTTCCATGATCGTCAGGTCGGCGCTGAAGTTAGTGTCCCACACTCTGTCGAAACCCGCCCGGCGCAACGCGGCGTAGATTTGGCCGGTCACCAGCGCGCCAGGCTCCAGCCCATACTCTTCACCCAGCGTAGCGCGAATAGCTGGAGCGATTTGCACGACCACAAACGCCTGCGGATCGCGCAGCAACGCCCACACGTCGCGCGTCTGGTCGTTCTCCCGCATGGCACCCAGCGGCCTGGCGTACGGACACCGCTGACAGCCCATCCATTCCGCGAACAGGGAGACGGCCGCGGTACGGCCCAATGGGCATACGTGGATGCACTGACCACAGCGGACGCACTTCTCCTCGTCGAGCACTACGCCGTCCTCCTCGTCGAAGGAGAGGGCGCCCACGCCCTGCACGTCGTTGCAGCGTTGGACGCAGGCCTGACAGCGAATGCAGGCATTCGGGTCGTGGAGAAGTGACGGCGGCGTGCTCCGCAGGGGGTATTCCCACCGCGCCCGCGCCTCCAGGTCCACCAGCCCGGCAGCGGCCGCCTCGGCCGCCACGAAGCCTTGTACCTCGGCCACGAGCGCGCACTCGCCACGGTTTTCCAGCCGCTGCACGCGGGCGCGTACAGCCTGATCGATACGCTCCGAGCGCGTGAGGACCACCGTGCCGTGCTTCGCCGGACGAGCCGCGAGCGCGCGCACCGGCGTGAGCTGGCCATCGACCTCGGCGAGATTGAGGAGTGGGCACGACGCATTCCAGACGAACTCCGCCGCTCCTTCGCTCGTCCTCTCAGGAAGCGATACGCCCGCCCTCCTCACCGCAGCGAGGAGGCTCGCGTGCGGAGCCGCATCGACCACGTTCCCATCGACGGTCACCGCCGTCCCGCTTGTCTGCGCCACTGGGGTCATGCTGCGCTCTCCTTGCCAAAGGCACACCCCATCCAGACCGACTTGGGCGCGCCAAGGTCATTGCGTGCTCTGGTGTTACGTCTGTACAGTTCGTGTTACTGCGCCGCCGCAGCCTAGTGCATTCGCATCTGAACGTCAATCCACGGTCGACGAGAACACCTTGGCGAGGCAGATGGAGAAGAAACAGGCCCGTCCACACCCCGTCCCGATAGGGGGAACGGGCACTGCGCGGGCCTGTTGTGAAGACTGGCTCCTCGGGCAGGACTCGAACCTGCAACCCTCCGGTTAACAGCCGGATGCTCTGCCATTGAGCTACCGAGGAACGGGTCGGCCGGCACAGTATAGGGCCTCCGCGAACACGCCGCAAAACCGGTCAGTGCCAGCGCGGCTGTACCCAGAATCCGTGAGGCACGCCTGTAGCGGCGGTGCTACCCCACTCGTGACTCCGCACGCCTCGGCGGGCGCTGGAGGTGAGCTTCTCCGCCAAAGACTTGGCGATCGCCGCGAAGCGCGGACGCCAGTAGCTCTCATCGCCCGCCTCAAGGTCCGCAAGATCCGCGCTGGCCACGACTGCCGCAGCCGCGCGATGGCTGGAGATCCCCTCGCGCCACCACTCCGGATGCAGGATACGCGTGCCGTACCGTTTGCGGCGAGCATCGACCTCGGCTTTGGGATCGCCGTAGGGATAGTAGATCCACGACTGAGCCGTGAGACGCATGGATGAGGTGGGCACCTCCTCGACGAAGGCTTCGAGAGCATCAAGCGTCTCGTTGGCTGTCTCGCGCGTCTCGCCCGGCTGGTTGAACACGAACGACGCCTCGCCCGGCACGCCCTTGGCGTTGGCGTACCGCATGAGGTCCAGCGAGCCCTCCACGTGCCAGGCTGCGGGCATAGCTCCGGTGCGCTCGAGCAGCCTGCGCGAGAGGGTGCCGACGTCTATGCCCAGCCGCACGTCGGCGCGGTACGCGGCATCGACATCAGGCCGGCCGAAGGCCTCGGGGCGCACAGTGATAGAGAGCTCCACCTCCCGGCCGAGGTCGCGGCCGAGCCGCTCCCACATAGCTCGGCGCCAGGCATCGTCGAGTCCGAACGCCGGGTCCAGGACCTCGATGCGACCCGGGCGCAGCGCGGCAAGACGATCCAGCAGGTCGGCCGCCACGTCTGGAGGATAGGCACGCCAGCCTACCGCTCCCGGTCGCAGCTGGCAGGCCTCAGTAGGATACGGACAGCCCCGGCTCAGGTAGACCGACAGCGAGTGCAGGCCGCTGCGGGTGTACGGGTAGGACTCGTAGTCCGGCAAGGTATCGGCCGTCAGCGGCAGCGTGGTCCCCTCGACCAGACGCTGCCGAGTAGGTCGCCCTCCGCGCGCGACCTCGGCGGAGATCTCGACCAGCGGCAACTCGGGGTCGCCCTGTACGACCCAGTCGAAGGGCGACCCCTCGTAGGTGAAGTCTTCAGGCCGCGCCGACACGTGGAACCCGACCACGGCCAGCGTGGTGCGCGGGTGCATCTCCCGCACCAGCTCGGCCACGCCGACCGAAGCCAGGTACTGAAGGCTGGAGAGACAGGTGATGACCACGAGATCACTGTCCACGTCGGTGAGCAGCTTCTGAGCGTTAGCGGCGAAGGTGTCGCGGTCGCTGGCGCCAGGGTTGCCGACCTCGTTCTCCAAGTCCAGGACCTGGGTCTCGACGCCGTGACGGCGGAGGATGGTGTACATGCTCACCAGCTCGGGCTTGACACGCGGGCGAGCAGCCCACAGGCCACCGTGCAGCGAGGCCGGGAAAACTAGCAGCGTCTTGGCAGCGGTCATGATGCCAGTCTACCCGAGGGGCGATGAGCATAGTCGGCGAGTGCGGACTCCCGGCGCGTCGCAGCCCGCGG
>CAYMTC010000220.1:0-3849 GCA_964393265.1 uncultured Thermoleophilia bacterium | reverse complement strand
CCCCCCCCCTATCCTACACTCTTTCCCTACACGACGCTCTTCCGATCTGGCCACCGCGCTGGCCGTGCCCAGCCGTGTCACGCCGACCCCCACTTGCTTGAGCGGCCAGTAGAGCACTGTCCGCGAAGTGCCCGACACAGCCACCTCGCTCACCTGCGTGGCGAGGAGTGCCGCTCGTTCCACCGAGTCCTCCAGGTCGTAGGCTCTACTCTCGAACCGCTGGACCGTAGCACCGTCGGGCGTGCTGAACGCGGCGTTCATCTCGCCGACCAGCCGGCGCATGAAGAGTGGATGCGCTCCGGCGAGCCCACCGCCCAGCACGACCAGGCCGTCCACAAGGGAGACCGCGTTGGCAAGCGCGTCACCGGCGACGACGGCCAGCTCCCCAAAGGCTCGCCGCGCCGCCGCCCTGTCGCCGGACCGCTTGCCCAGCGCGATCTCGTGGATGCCCTTGGGAGACGGCGCCTCGCTCACGGGCGACCCGGCGGCTTTGGCGTACGCCCGGCGCAGCCCACGGACAGACACGGTCTCCTCGACGCTCATGGTGGGCACGAGGCGGTTGCGGAACCGGTTGATCTCCGCAGCGGCCGAGTTGTCGCCACGCAGCAGGCGGCCATCCACCACCACCCCGCAGCCGAAGCCGGTGCCCAGCGTGGCGCCGATCAGGTTGCGGTAGCGTCGTGGGCTGCCGGCCTGCTCCAAGAGGCCGTTGACGTACGGCAGGAAGCCGGCGATCGACTCGCCTAGCGCGAAGAGATCGCCGTCGTTGCTGATGAGAACAGGCACGTCGAACTCGGCCTCCAACAGGGGGCCCAGAGGGACGCCCCCGCGGAACACGGGCAGGTTCTCGAGGTCGCCGATGACCCCACGTTCGTAGTCGGCCGGCCCGGGGAACGCGAAGCTGATCGCGACAGGGTCGTCGAAGGCGAGCAGACTGCTGCCGCCGCGGCCCTGCTTACGGACGAGGTCTCGGACGCGACGGAACCCGTTGAGCAGTCGCTCGATGAACTCATCGAGCGACTGCACGCGTGCGGAGAGCGTGACCGGGGGCACGATGGACCGCTCTCCCTGTACCGCGCCGAACACGAGTGTGGTGCCGCCGGCGTCCAGCGTCATGACCACGCGCGGGTCGTCTGCGTAGCCGCGCACACCATACCTGGTCGGCAGACGGTCGCCGTCAGTCCGCAAAGACCTCGGAGCACCCGGTGTCATCTCAGCTGACCCATTCCTCGCGCACCTCTCTCGCTGCCGGTGTGACCCGCGCGTCGCACGTTCGACCGGTCATCTCCACGCCGAGCGGAAGCGCCAGACGCCGATAGCGAAGAGGCCCGCTGCCCAGGCGAACGCGTAGCCGACCGCCGGCAGCACCTGGACGAGGCTGTACCCCTTCATGATGATGCCGCGGAGAGCATCCAGCGTCCATGCCGTAGGCAAGATGTGGCCGATGGTCGAGAACGTGGGCCCGGTGATCTCGAGGGGAAACCAGCCGCCTGACAGGGCCGCCCACGCCATTGATAGGAGCACCGACGCGGCCACGAGTGCCTGCTCGGAGCCGAAGAGCGTGGCCAACAAGAGGCCCAGACACGAGACCAGCGCTGAGAGGCTGAGCATGACGAGGACAAGCGCGAGCGGCGCGTTGAAGTAGCCGACGCCGAACGCGAGCGCCCCGATCCCCACGAGCAACACCTGCTGGACGAACGTAAGGATGAACATCCCCAGCACCTTGCCGGCGATGAGCTCTCCACGGCTGGCACGCGTGGTGAGCAGTCGCTGGAGCGTGCCGGAGCGGCGTTCCATGATGAGCGCCACGCCAGCGCTCAGCGTGCTGAAGAGCACGAAGTTGACGATCATGCCCGTCGAGGTGAGGTCGAACCCGGTGGGGATCTCCCCTTCCGTGGAGCCCGACTGCACCGAGCGGACAGTCACGGCGGGCGCAGCCAGAGATCGTGTCACACTCTCTTCCACGATGCTGCGCAGGCGTTCTGGATCCGCCTCGTCGCCGGGGGCCGCCGCCTCCTGGGCGGCCGCGACCGCGCGAGTCTGCAGAGCCTGACTGGCCGCCACTGTCCGGATCTGCTGTTCTACGGTCTGCGCACCGCTTGACCCCGCGCTACGCACGACGGTAAGCCGCGTGCGTTGACCAGCCGTCACCGCCTGCGTGTATCCCTGTGGTATGAGCAGGCCAGCTGCCGCCTCGCCGTCACTCACGTTGCGCTCGACCTCGGCCGCGCCTACGAGCTTGACCGTGACGACCTCCGACTCCTTGAGCTGGCGCACCAGCAGGCGTGCCTGACTGCCCCCGTCGCCATCGTGGACCACCAGTGGATAGGTCTCGACACCCGACCCGATCACGAGCCCCAGGAACAGGGTGAAGGCGATCGGCATGATGAGCGTGAAGAGAGCGGCCAGCTTGTCGCGCTGCGTTTCAAGCAGGTCCTTGGCGGCGATGGCCCACACACGTCTCATGCGAACCGTCTCCGCAACACAGCCACCGCGACTGCGAAGAAGACCACACTGAACCCCAGAGCTACAAGGAGGTGGAGGGTGATATCGGCGACCGATCCGCCCCGCATGGTGGTGTCCCACGCCATGAGCAGCCACCCGTTCGGCACCAACCGGCTCACGAACTGAGCCGTGCCGCCGGACGCGAACGACCCGGTGAAGTTGCCGCCCATGAGCGCCAGGATCAGGAAGATGCCCGACCCTATGGCGCCCTCCTGCCCCAGAGTGCGTGACGCCGCGCCGATGAGCATGGCCAAGCCGCAGGCGACCACGCAGCCTACGAGGACCAGTACCAGCACGGGCAAGGCCGCACCCCAGGAGATGCGGAACCCGAACCAGCCCACGAGAAGGATGACGAGCGACTGCGCCACCACTGTGAAGAAGGCCGAAAGGAACTTGCCGCCCAAGACCCAGCTGCGCTTGGCCGGCGTCGTGAACAGACGCGCCAGGGTCCCCTCATCTTGCTCAACGAGGATGGTGCGGGCCGCGATGGAGGCGCCAAAGAACGTGAACAAGACGAGTTGACCTGCCAGCACGATGCCGGTGATGCCAGGGTCGGTAGAGGCCTCGCCGTCGGGCGACGAAGGCGCCCGCGCCTGGATCGTGACTCCCTGCTCGCCGCTGCCGGCGGCGAACCTGCGAGCGGCGTCCTGCGCGACGGTAGCCAAGCTCTGCGCGTCACCCGTCGCCATGCCGCCCACGAGAGAAGCCTCAGCCGCGGCCACAGCCGCCGCGCGGGCACCGTCGATCTCAGCCACCACCTGCTGCACGAGGCCCTCCACGACTGCCGGGCCCACCTGCTGCGTGGGGTCCACGTAGACCTCTACCTGCGTCTGTGAGACACCGACCGCGCCCACGGCTTCGTTGAAGTCGCGCGGGATGATCACCGCAGCCACGGCTTTGCCGGAGTCCACAGCCTGGCGAGCCGCGGCCGCAGTCGCGACCCGCGATGTGTCGACGAGCGCCGCCGTCTGCTTGCCCGTGAGCACATCGACGAGCGCCGCCGACGCCAAAGCATCACCCGCGGCCGCGCCTTCTTCGTGAGTCGTGCCTGGCGCCGTGGCGCTGAGGTCGGCGACCACGGTCTTGACAGCCTGTATCTGGAAGCTGCCCTGGCCTCCAAAAGCCATGCCGAGGATGAGCGCGACACCAAGAGGCGCGGCCAGCAGCGTGGCCAGAGCGCTCGGTGTGCGGTAGATGGAGCGCAGGTCCTTCCACGCTATGGCGAGTGCGCGCCTCATGGCTCTAGCGTCGATCAGCCATCGTGGAATAGTCCGCCCTAGTGACGCTCACCGCTACTCTCGCAGCGCTCGGCCTGTGAGATGCAGGAAGACGGTCTCCAGGTTG
>CAYMTC010000219.1:0-3868 GCA_964393265.1 uncultured Thermoleophilia bacterium | reverse complement strand
GGCTCGGCCACCAGGCGAGCCGCGCCTTCGCCCTAGACACGTATGGACGACCGAGGTGTCAGTCGGCGCCCCCGGTGGAGGAACCGGGCATCTCGGTGGCGGACTCGCCTGGGGCGTCCGCCGCCGGCGCGTCGGCGCCCTCGGCCTTGATGGCTGCGATCTCGGCTTCCTTGGCGGCCACGGCAGCTTTGGCCTCCCGTACGGTGGCCAGCGCCGCCTCGAGGCCCGTGGAGGGCAGGTCGCCGCGCTCGCAGAGATCGAAGGCAGCCTGGCCGAGCTCCTTCTCGGCGTCGGCCAAGTCTCCCTGCAGCGAGCGGAGCTTGACCTGTGCCTGCGCTACCTTGCCGGCCTTACCGGCCTCTGCTCCGACTGTGGACGCAGCGTCCTTGACGACGCCGGCGCCGGTGGCGGCAGCCTTCTTGACTTGGTCCAAGATGCCCATGCGACCCTCCCCATGTGTCTCATCCAGAGTGTGTGGTCCTAGCACGACCACTGTCCCTTAGTGCCCCGGGCAAACCCCCTGTCAAACAGCGACGGAGACCTACGCCTTCGCGATGGACCCACTCTTGGGCCCGCGTGGAGGTCGCGAGCGGTCCACCTGCCGCCGACATGCTATGACCTGCGGCCCGCCGGGACTCGGGCGGCCCCAAGAGCCTCTCGGAGCCGCTGCACGACGTAGGGTATCTCTTCATCGGCCATGAGCTCCACGACGAGCGCGATGCGGTCGTCCTCGATGACGGCGCGGATGCCTGGATCGCCGGCACGCAGGAAGGCGTCGACATGTGCTGTGGAAGGGCCTGACTCGGGCGGGAACACTGCGAGGCAGTTCACCGGCTCTGGGCTGTAGGTCTCTTCCATGGTGAAGCACAGCGGTTCGAGACGCACGCCTGGCAGGTCGGCCAACCCTTCGCTCAAGGCTCGCACCTTGTCGAGGTAGGTCTTGAAGCGCGCCTCGTGGTCTGCAGCGAGCCACTCCTTCAGGGCGAGCACCACGCCGACGATGAGCTGCCGATCAAGCTTGAAGGGCCGGCCGAAGATCCGCCACTCGCCGGTCTCGAAGTCGGTGAAGTCGAGGGCGGCGACAGTGTCTATCAGGCTACGCCGCCCGACGATGAAACCACCGGTGTTGGGTCCGCCGTAGTACTTGGCGCTGAAGCAGACCAGGTCGGCTCCGCTCGCCGTGTAGCTGGCCATGATGTCCGTGGGGTAGATCATGTACGCGGCATCGACCACGCAGGGCACGCCGCCCTTGTGAGCGATGTCGATGCACTCGGCGAGAGTCAGTGTCCCCGGAGTGCCTTCCATGTGCGGCGGGTAGAACACGCAGGCTGTCCGCGGACCGATGGCCTGGGCCAACTGCTCGCGGGACGTCCCGGCTGCGTCGCCCACCTCGATGAGGCGCGCGCCTGGGTGTCGCACCATGCGGTCGAAGCGATAGCGCTGGCGCTTCTGCATGAGCACTTCGTCTGGCATGCCAGTGGCGTCTGGCAGTCGCTCCATCTTGGCCCCGTCCATGCCGGTCATGCACGCTGCCACCATGAGCGCGATGGCCGCCGAAGCGCCAGGTGTGACCCGACCAGCTTCGGCGCCGAGGAGCTCCGCGACGACGCGACCCGCGCCGTCCATGAGCACCGGCATCTCGACGAAGTGGGAGTTGGACTCGGCCATCGCTGACCACACCGAGGGCGAGATCATGGAGCCGCCCAGGCTGGTGTAGACCCCACTCGCGTTGACCACCGGCTTGGCCCCAAGATCGTGCAGGACAGACCGCGTCATGAGATGATCCTTTCTCCGTCGTCGTGGCGGCGCTCGGTCGGCGCCACTAGCTTGAGTCCGCTGCGCCCCCGCCCCCGCCTGACCCGCCCCCGGACTCCACGCCACGCGCCGGTCTCGGAGCTACGGATGACGGCGCGCAGAAGGTCGTCGGCGCTGCGGAGGTGCCTGAGGAGCAGGGCTTCCGCGGCGTCGCGGCGGCCCTCCGCGAGCAAGTCGAACAACCGCAAGTGCTCAGCGATGACCTGGTCAGCGTCGGCCATGGTGCGGTCGACGATGGACAAGGCGAGCCGGAGCTCGCTGAGGAGGTTGGCGAAGAACTCGTCCAGGCGGCGGCTGCCCAGCAGGCTCACGAGCTCCCGGTGGAACAGCAGGTCGGCGCGGGCGAACGCAAGCCAGTCGGCGGCGGCGACATGACGCGTCAGCGCCTCGACCGCCGCCGCCATTGTCTCGAGCTTCGTCGTCGGCACGCGACGGACGCTGTGCAGAGCCTCGACCTCGAGCACCTGCCGTACTGCGTAGATGTCCTTCGCATCGGCCAAGGTGAGCCGGCGAACGACGAAGCCCCTGTGTGGTTGATGGACGACCAGGCCCTCAGCCACGAGGATACGGAGCGCCTCGCGGACGGTCGTCCGTGAGGCGCCCAGCGCGTTCACCAGGGCAGCCTCGACCAGGGGGGAGCCGGGAGGCACGTCACCGCTGACCATCGCGGAGCGCAGGCGCTGGACCACTCTTCCCACGGCCGTCTTGGCAAGACCATCGTCGCCGTCGTGGAGAGTGCTCCGAACGGCCATGGTTGTCGTGGCCTCCTGGGTGGTGGATCGCGGTGACGGAAACAGGCGCCGCGTCGCCAGATGCGGGCACCGCTGCCGTCACCGTCGGGCTATCGTCGGATTGTACGACAATCGTCAACTCACCTCGGTCGGCTGCCCGGGCCGTGCCCGGCGCGGGGTGTGAGCCTTCGGCTGCGCCTGCTCCCATCAGGTGCCTGTCGGTCATCTCCGTGAGCCACATCACACAGGAGTCGGAGCCTGACCTGATGAATAGTGTGCTAGTGCTCTCTCAGCACATGCGCATTGGCGTGAATACGGGCCGCTATCGACCCGATTGACCAAGGAGGAACGACGTGCCCGATCTGCGCCGCATCGACCGACTACCCCCGTACGTCTTCCAGGCTGTCGACGAGCTGAAGATGGCGGCTCGCCGGCGGGGGGAGGACATAGTGGACCTCGGGATGGGCAACCCCGACATCCCGACTCCCGAGCCGATCGTGACCAGGCTCTGCGAGGCGGCACGTGATGGGCGCAACCACCGCTACTCGGCGTCGCGAGGCGTCGCGGGACTGCGACGCGCGGTGGCGGGGTGGTACGCACGGCGGTTCGCCGTGGACCTGGATCCTGAGGGAGAGGTCGTCGTCACCATCGGCGCCAAGGAAGGCCTGGCGCACCTTGCCTGGGTCCTCCTACGCTCCGGGGACGCGGCCTTCGTACCAGAGCCGTCCTATCCTATCCACCTCCAGTGTGCCGTCCTTGCCGGCGCCGACGTGACCACCGTGCCCATGACGCTGGACGTCCCCGACATCGGTGGGCCGTTCCTGGAGTCGCTTGAGGTGGCCTGGCAGCACGCTTGGCCCCGGCCACGCCTGCTGGTGGCGAGCTTTCCGCACAACCCTACCGGCGCGTGCGTCGATCTCGAGTTCTTCGGGCGACTGGTCACCTTTGCCCGTGAGCGAGACCTGTTCATCGTGCACGACCTGGCCTATGCGGACATCACGTTCGACGGCTACCGGGCGCCGAGCATCCTGCAGGTCCCCGGCGCCAAGGACATCGCCGTCGAGTTCACCTCTCTCTCGAAGAGTCACAGCATGGCCGGTTGGCGCGTCGGCTTCTGTGCGGGTAGCCCCGACGTGCTGCGTGGCCTGGCGCGTCTGAAGAGCTACCTGGACTACGGCATCTTCCAGCCGGTGCAGATAGCTGCCGCGGTGGCGCTGAACGAGTACCCAGAGATACCCGCTGAGATCTGAGAGACGTATCGCCGCCGTCGCGATGTGCTGTGCGAGGGGCTGCAGCGAGCGGGCTGGGCGGTCAACGCCCCG
>CAYMTC010000218.1:0-3868 GCA_964393265.1 uncultured Thermoleophilia bacterium | reverse complement strand
GGGTCTGGAGGTACAGGCGCTGGGTTGGGCGCCGGGCGTGATCTCGGCGCGCTACGCTGGCGTAGGCGCTTCGGATGCGCAGAACAACGCAAAGCTTATATCTCAACTTAAGGGTTATGGTTCTGCCGAGCGGCGGGCGCGTTTCGTCTGCGTCATGGTCGCTGTGCGCCCGGATCTCACGGAGATGGTCACCAGAGGCGAGTGGTGGGGGACCATCACCACGGGGCTGCACGGCGAGGGCGGGTTCGGCTACGACCCCGTCTTCCGGCCGGATGGCTCAGACCTCACCGTGGCGCAGCTGCCCCAGGCGGTGAAGGACACGCTCAGTCACCGCGCGCTGGCCGCTAAGGCTCTCCTCGATCTGCTCGCTGAGGATGGCTCGCATGGTGAGGCGCACGCGGGTCTCTAGGGCCTGGGTCGCGCCGGTGTGCGCCAGGCCGCACGTGGGGCGCTCGGACCGAGCGCGCGCGGCCGTCGTCCCCACTGTCGGGGCGACCGTCTGCCACGATGCTGGGTCGGCCGCCACTCACCAAGGGGCCGTATACTAGGCGTGGCATCAGCGACCTGGTCGACGGGCGCTCAGCTGTCGCCTCGACGGCGCCACGCCGTCGATCGCGCCGAGGGAGGCGAGACGTGACGGACGCACAGAGCGGCAGACCTCCCACATCGCAACGTCAGCGGGCCGCGACAAAGGACGCGCCGCCCGCCGATCCTGAGGCGCCTCGTGCCGGCTCGCCACCGGCGTCGTCAGATGCCGCGCGCGCCGCGGCGCCTGTCGACTTCCACGACCCGGCTCTCTACATCAACCGCGAGCTCAGCATGCTCGAGTTCCAGGCGCGTGTCCTCGAGGAGGCATGGGACCAGAGCAATCCCCTGCTAGAGCGGGTCAAGTTCCTCGCCATCCTAGGTTCCAATCTTGCCGAATTCTTCATGGTGCGCATCGCCGGCCTCAGGGCGCAGGTGGAGGCGGGCGTGGTCGAGCGCTCGGCGGACGGCCTCACGCCCGCCGAAGTGCTCGCGCGAGCTCGGGAGCGCGGCTACGAGCTCATGCGCGAGTCACGCTGCTGCTTGAGCGCCGTGCTGCAGGAGCTCGATGAGGCTGGCGTGCACGTGCTCGACTACGGCGCGCTCGACGACCAGCAGCGCGCCGTGGCTGCCCAGTACTACGAGAACCGCGTGTTTCCCGTCCTTACCCCCCTGGCTTTCGATCCCGGACGACCGTTTCCGCACATCTCCAACCTGAGCCTCAACCTGGCCGTACTGATCCACGACCCCCGTCAGCCGGTAGGGGAGAACTCGTTCGCGCGCGTCACGGTCCCCGGTACCTTGCCGCGCTTCGTTCCAGTGGGGCCGCCAGGCAACGGCAGTGCCGCCGGTGGTGACGCTACTGCGCCATCGCCCAAGGCGGCTGCAGGCTACCGGGAGCACTACCTCACGTGGACCGAGCAGGTGGTAGCGGCACATCTGGACCGCCTGTTCGCCGGTCACGAGGTCATCGGCAGTTGGCCGTTCCGGGTCACCAGAGACGCCGAGATGGAGATCCAAGAGATGGAGGCCGACGACCTGCTCGAGACCATCGAGGAGGGAGTGCGCCGGCGGCGCTTTGGCCAAGTGGTGCGCTGCTCGATCGAGTCGACGACGCCGCATTTCGTGCGTGACATCCTCGTCGAGAACCTCGAGCTAGCCGCGGAGGAGATCGTCGCGCTCGAGGCTCCTCTCGGCACGAGCGCCCTGTGGGACCTCGTGAGTCTGGACCGTCCAGACCTCAAGGATCCTTCCTTCGTACCGGCTGTGCCGCCCGAGTTCGAGGACGACGCCGACGTGTTCGCCGTCATCCGCCAGCATGACATCCTGCTGCACCGGCCCTACGAGTCGTTCACGCCGGTGCTCGACCTCTTCCGGCAGGCCGCTCGCGATCCCAATGTGCTCGCCATCAAGAGCACGTTGTACCGCGTGGGGCGTAACGCGCCGGTCGTGGAAGCGCTGCTGGAGGCGGCCAGGAACGGCAAAGAGGTGGCCGTCCTTGTGGAGCTCAAGGCCCGCTTCGACGAAGAGCCCAACATCGAGTGGGCGCGGGCGCTCGAGGCCGAGGGGGTGCACGTCGTGTATGGGCTTCTCGGCCTCAAGACGCACTCAAAGCTGGCGATGGTCGTCCGGCGCGAAGGGGATGGCATCCGACGCTACCTTCACCTGGGCACTGGCAACTACAACGCGGTCACGGCCAAGCTGTACACCGACCTCGACTACATGACGTGCGACCACGACATGGGAGCCGACGCCACCGAGGCCTTCAACAGTCTCACAGGGTACTCCGCGGTGAGCGCCTACCGCCGGTTCATGGTGGCCCCGCGCCTGCTCCGCGGCCGCATGGAGGCGCTCATCCGGCGCGAGATCCAGCACCAGCACCGCACCGGCGACGGCCACCTGATCTTCAAGATGAACGCCCTAGTGGACAAGCCGTTCATCCGTCTCCTCTACGAGGCATCGCAGGCAGGAGTGCGCTGCGACCTGCTGGTGCGTGGCATCTGCTGTCTGCGGCCCGGTATACCGGGAGTCAGCGACAACATCCGGGTCACCAGCATCGTGGGCCGGTTCCTCGAGCACAGCCGCATCTACTGGTTCAACAACGGGGGCGACGAGGAGGTCTACGTAGGCAGTGCCGACCTCATGCCGCGTAACCTCAACAGACGCGTGGAGATCATCTTCCCGGTGCGCGACCGGGAGATCGTGCGGCGTCTGCGGGATCAGATCCTGGGTAGGTACCTGGCAGATACTGTGAAGGCTCGCCATATGAACGTCGATGGCACCTACGTCCGGCTGCAGCCGGCACAAGGCACCGAGCCGTTGAACGCGATGGAGTGGTTCCTCGCCTACCACCAGCAACGTGACGACACGGTGCGGGCGAGGAACGCTTGAAGCAGCCACACTGAGGAGGAGCGGATGCGGCTCTACCTGCTGCGGCATGGGCACGCCATGCCGCGAGAGGAGTACCGAGGCGAGGACGCCAAGCGTCCGCTCACGGAGAGTGGCGTGGAGCTGCTGCGTGCTCAGGCCGAGGCCTTTCGACGTATGGACCTTGGCGTCGACGTGATCATCACCAGTCCCTACACTCGGGCGGAGCAAACGGCGCAGATCGTCGCCGATCGGCTCGACCTCCGCAGCCGACTCATGCGCGACGAGCGGCTGGCGCCCGGGTTCCAGCAGCAGGCTCTAAGCGAGCTGCTGCGGGAGAACGAGATGGCTCACGGCATCATGCTCGTCGGTCACGAACCGGACCTCAGCGAGATGGTGAGTGGACTCATAGGCGGTGGTCGCGTGGTGATGAAGAAAGGCGCGCTGGCCAGGGTCGACCTGCCTGAGCACTCCGTGCGCCGTGGCGAGCTCGTCTGGCTGGTGCCTTCCACGGCGCTGGCGAGCTGAGGACGAGCGTATGGAGATCGAGGCCAAGTTCGCGGTACCTGACGAGACTGTCCTTGCCAGGTTGTGCGAGGTCGAGACGCTCGCGGGACACGCTCTCTCCAAGCCGGTGCAGGCGGAGCTGCGGGACGTCTACGTGGACACACCGTCGCGCCGCATCGGCGCCGCCGGCTTCACGTTGCGTTGGCGCTACTCCGGCGACACGGTCACTGTCACGCTCAAGCAGGCCTCGCTCGTCGGCGAGCCGGCTGCTCGTGGGGGCGCGGAGAATGCGGGGCGGGCGTCCGGAGAGGAGCAGCCCGCCGTGGAGGGGGCCGCCGGGCCGGGGGTCCCCCGTCTAGAAGAGGCCGGCGGTGCGGCCGCCACTGCTTTGCGCCGCGAGGAGCTGGAGGTCACGCTGGCGCGTGAGCCTGAAGCCCGCGGGCACGACCAAGGCGAGGCCGCCGAGGTG
>CAYMTC010000217.1:0-3872 GCA_964393265.1 uncultured Thermoleophilia bacterium | reverse complement strand
CGCTTGGCGGACGACGAGACGCTCCTTGTCCAGAGCGGCAAGCCAGTGGGTGTCTTCCACACGCACGACCAGGCGCCGCGAGTCCTGATCGCCAACGCCAACCTCGTCCCGGATTGGGCGACGTGGCCGGAGTTCCGGCGTTTGGACGCGCTCGGACTGACCATGTACGGGCAGATGACCGCGGGTTCCTGGATCTACATCGGTACCCAGGGCATCTTGCAGGGCACCTACCAGACCTTCGCTGCCCTCGCTGAGAAGTGCTACGGCAGCTCGCTGGCCGGCCGCATCGTGCTCACGGCCGGCCTGGGAGGCATGGGCGGCGCGCAGGCGCTCGCGGTCACCATGGCCGAGGGTGTGGCGCTGTGCGTGGAGGTCGACCCCCAACGCATCCAGCGCCGTCTCGAGACACGCTACCTCGACACCGTCGCCGAGTCGCTGGACGAGGCGCTGGCGTTGGCCACTGAGGCGGCGGGCCAGAAGCGCGCCCTGTCCATCGGCCTCTGCGCGAACGCGGCCGACGTGTACCCCGAGCTCGTCAGGCGCGGGTTCACCCCCGATGTGGTGACGGATCAGACATCAGCTCACGACACGCTGAACGGCTACGTGCCTAACGGCATGAGCTACCAGGAGGCGCTGGCGCTGCGTGTCGACGATCCACAAGAGTACGAGCGTCGTGCGGTCGCGGCCATCGTGGAGCACGTACAGGCGATGGTCGCTCTCCAGCGGGCGGGCGCTGAGGTCTTCGACTACGGCAACAACATCCGTGGCGTCGCCGAGCAGGCCGGCTACGAGGACGCCTTCTCCTTCCCTGGCTTCGTGCCGGCCTATATCCGGCCGCTGTTCTGTCGTGGCAACGGGCCTTTCCGTTGGGCGGCGCTGTCCGGCGATCCGGCCGACATCGCGGCAACCGACGCGGCCCTGCTGGCTGAGTTCGGCGACAACGACCTGGTGGCGCGCTGGCTGCGCATGGCGCCCGAGAAGGTCGCCTTCCAGGGTCTCCCGTGTCGCATCTGCTGGCTTGAGTATGGCGAGCGGGCCAGGGCTGGCGAACTCTTCAACGAGCTGGTGGCCTCGGGCAAGGTGAAGGCACCGCTGGTGATAGGCCGCGACCACCTCGACGCCGGCAGCGTCGCCTCGCCCTACCGCGAGACAGAGAGCATGCGCGACGGCAGCGACGCGATCGCGGACTGGCCGCTTCTCAACGCCATGCTCAACGTCGCAGCCGGTGCGTCGTGGGTCAGCTTCCACCACGGTGGCGGAGTGGGCATCGGCAAGAGCCTCCATGCGGGCATGGTGGTGGTAGCTGACGGCACCGAGATGATGGCCGAGCGGCTGCAGCGAGTGCTCACCACGGATCCTGGGTCGGGTATCATGCGGCACGCCGATGCGGGCTACCCCGAGGCTATCCAGAGGGCAGTCGAGGTCGGCCTCGACCTGCCGATGGTCCCGGAGACGCAGGTGGGCCGGTGAGCACGACGGCGCACACGGCGGGGCGCGCATCCAGCGGACGCCGCCCCATCACCATCAGCGTCGACCTGTCACTGTGCAAGGCGTGCGGCATCTGCGTGGCGCTCTGCAGCCGCAACGTGTTCGACCGCGATCCTCTCGGCTATCCCATCGTGGCGCGCCCCGAGCAGTGCACCGGCTGCATGCTGTGCGACTGGCACTGCCCCGACCTGGCCATCGAGGTGTCGCGCGGCGACGCACTGGCGGCGGCCGCCGAGGGTGACCAGGAAGCGCAGCCGGGAGCTGGCGCGGCGGCCGCACTCGCCGCCGAACGGGAGCAAGACGCCGTCACAGCGGCGGTCACAGCGTCCCACAGGCTGAGCGGCGACCGCCGCGAGTTGCCGCCGGACGCAGAACCCGGTTCACCGGTGGGTGAGTGACGTGGGCGCCGCGGTCAGCGTCGGCAGTGAGCGCGTCGTCCTGCAGGGTAACGAGGCGGTCGCCGAGGGAGCCATAGCCGCCGGGTGTCGGTTCTTCGCCGGCTACCCCATCACGCCATCCACGGAGATAGCAGAACGCTTGTCGCAGCGGCTTCCTCAGGTGGATGGCGACTTCCTCCAAATGGAGGATGAGATCGCCTCCATGGCGGCCATCATCGGCGCCTCACTGGCGGGCAAGAAGTCCCTCACAGCCACCTCAGGCCCCGGCTTCTCGCTCATGCAGGAGAACCTGGGGTATGCCGCCATGGCGCAGGTGCCGTGTGTGGTGGTGAACGTCATGCGCGGTGGGCCGTCCACGGGGCTGCCTACAGATCCTGCCCAGGGTGACGTCATGCAGGCGCGCTGGGGTACGCATGGCGAGCACTCCATCATCACTCTTGTGCCGAGTTCGGTGAGGGAGTGCTACCTGCTCACTGTGCGCGCCTTCGAGCTCAGCGAACGACACCGTACTCCGGTCATCATCCTCTCCGACGCGGTCATCGGGCACATGCGGGAGGCTATCGAGATCCCCAGCGTCGACCAGCTCCACGTACAGCCTCGTCGCGACCCCGACTACACGGTCGAGGAGTGGAACGAGCTGGTGGCCACGGTCGACAACATCCTGCCCCAGGCCTCGCTGGGCTCCAAGTTCAAGGTCCATGTGACCGGTCTCGTGTACGACCGCCGAAGCGGTTCGCCCAAGACCGACGCGCCGTCGGTGGCGGCGGAGCTCGGCACGTACTTGCGGGAGAAGATCTACCTGCACCGCGACGCCATCACCGACGTCGAGGAGCTGTACATGGACGACGCGCGCATCGCCGTCTTCGCCTACGGGTCCGTCGCCCGCTCGGCCAAGGCGGCGGTGCGCTGGGCCCGCGAGCAAGGTCACCGTGTGGGCCTGGTGCGTCCCATCACCATCTGGCCGTTCCCCACGGCGGCGGTCCAGCGCATGTCGCAGCAGGTGGACACCATCATCGTGCCCGAGATGAACTTGCGCCAGATCGCCTGGGAGGTCCAGGCAGCTGCGCGCAGCGAGGCGCGGGTGGTGGACTACGGGCGCATCGACGGCAAGCTCATCCACCCGCACGAGATCCAGGCACTCATCGAGAAGGAGCTCTGAGGTGGCCGCGCTCGTCGACGAACAAGCACTGCGGGCGCCCGAAGAAGGGACGGCGCTGCCAAAGCTTCAGCCCCAGCCTGTCAGCGAGATCCGCAAGCACTTGCGCGCTACGAAGACGCTCTGGTGTCCCGGCTGCTCCAACGGCATCGTCACCCGGGCCTTGATCGACGCCATCGTCGGGCTGGGTCTGGACGAGGACAAGATCGCGCTGTTCGCGGGCATCGGCTGCTGCGGACGCATCACTACCTACGTCGACTACGCGACCGTGCACACCACGCACGGACGCGCGCTGGCGTTCGCCACCGGCGCCAAGGTGGCCGATCCCGACTTGCACGTCATCGTCGTCATGGGCGATGGCGACTGCGGGGCGATCGGAGGCAACCACCTCATCCACGCTGCGCGGCGTAACGTCGACCTCACGGCCATCGTGTTCAACAACTCCATCTACGGTATGACCGGCGGCCAGATGAGCCCGACGACGCACGTCGGCGATCGTTCCACGACCAGCACGTACGGCAACGTGGAGCGGGCCTTCGACCTCTGTGAGTTGGCGCACTCGTCGGGCGCTACGTACGTGGCGCGGGGGACGGCATGGGGGTATCGTCAGCTCGTCCAGCTCATCGCGGGCGGTATCGCTCACCACGGCTTCTCGTTCGTCGAGGCCATGGCGGTTTGTCCTGTCTACTATGGCCGTCAGAATCTCACCGCCGATCCCGCCAAGTTCCTGACGCTACAGAAGGAGCATGCGGTGCCGGCCGACCAGTACGGTGAAGGCGTGGCGCGCCGCCACGAGGTGTACCCGGTGGGTGTGCTGCACCACTCCGAGT
>CAYMTC010000216.1:0-3942 GCA_964393265.1 uncultured Thermoleophilia bacterium | reverse complement strand
GCCGCACGGCCATCCGGTTCCGCCACCGGATCATCCCGCGGGCCGGCCGTCAGTCGCTGAAGACGAAGCCTTCCTCGCGCACCACGGCGACACAGGCGTCGACCACCTGCGGGTCGTAGAGTGTGCCGCGCCCCTGCTGTATCTCGGCCAGGGCCGTATCGACGCCCAGTGAAGGCCGGTACGGCCGATGGCTAGCCATGGCCTCCACCACGTCGGCCACGGCCAGGATGCGCGCCTCGAGAAGTATGTCCTTACCCTTGAGGCCTTGAGGATAGCCTGACCCATCGAGGCGCTCGTGGTGCTGACGTACCACCTCGGCCACAGGATCCCTGAAGTCCACAGTGGCCAGGATCTCGTAGCCCACCCGCGAGTGCTCACGTACCAAGTCGTACTCCATCTCGGTGAGCCTGCCCGGTTTGCTGAGGATCTCGGCCGGCACGCTTATCTTCCCCACGTCGTGCACCTGCCCCGCCAGGTGCAGGGTGCGCTTACGCCGGTCTGAGAGCCCCAGGCGGTCGGCGATGCGCATGGCCAACTCCGTGACCCGCTGTTCGTGGCCGGCCGTGTACGGGTCACGCATCTCCACCAGCGCACCCATGGCGCTCACGGTGCCCGCCAGCGCGCGGTCCAGGCTCTGCTCGCTCTCGCGCAACGCGTGTTCCGAGAGCACACGCTCGGTGACGTCGCCGACGATCGTCACGACTTGAGGCGCCTGCCCGTCCACCAGGATCGGCAGGCGCCGCGTCTCCGTATGTACCACCGACTCACCCACGAGGTTCTCCTCCTGGGTGAGCAGAGGCTCTCCTGTCGCGAAGACCTGACGGTACTCCTCGAGGATCTCAGGAGTCAGGAAGGGACAGATCTGCGCCAACGGCTTGCCGACGAAGTCCTTGGGCAAGCCGAAGCGCTCCAGCCAGCTCTTGAACGCCGCGTTGCCCAGGATCAGCCGCAGGTCGGCATCCACCACGTGCAACGCGTCGTCCATACCGTCCATCGCCGCCCGGAGTTGTGCCTCCGAGGCCGCCAGATCCTTGCGCCCCGCGGCGCGTTCCAGGGCGATCGAGCCCTGACGCACCAGTGTCTCGATCGCCTCCTCCTGCGCCGGCACGTCCGTTCCTTTGGGCGCCAGGAGCACGAGACTCCCGTAGATCCGACCGCCTGACGCCAGCCCCATGCACCACACGCTCTCCACCTGCAAGAGCTTCTCCAACGCGAGACATACGTCGGCGGGTACTGTGTCCAGGCACGCTTCCCGAATCCCTCCCTGATGCTGCCTCAGTCTGCCGCTGGCGAAGTCCTCCAGATCCTGCCTGGGCAACTCATCCACGGGGAACTCCAGAGAGAACGGGTCCGCTCCCAGGATAGCCACAGCTGCTTCGATCTCCTCAGCAGTCCCTTGCACGCCCCCCATTCGAAGCTTGCGACCATCAGGCGACGCGTAGTTCACGATCACCTTGGCCAGCGGAAGCAGGCGGCGCAAGGCTACGCCGACCGTGCGACAGATCGCCGGCTCGTCCTGCTCTGCCAACAGGTCCACACTGGCCTCGCTGAGCACCGTCAGCGTCTCTGCTCGCTGGCGTGCCCGAGCTTCGCTCTCTTCCAGCGCTAGCTGCGCCTTACGACGTTTGCTCACGTCGCGCGCCACCACCAGCAACGAGACGATCTCGCCATCCCGATCGCGTTCGGGTACCACCGTCGTCTCGAAGTACCGTTGGCCGCTTGGCGTCATCGGGTCTTGCGCCACGGTCACTGCCTGTCCATCGCGCAGCACCTTGTGCAGCAGGCGCTCCATGTCAGCCCCCGTCTCCCGTTGCACAGGCAGCTCGCTTGGCAGACGCCCCTTGCACTCCTCACTGGAGAGACCCACGACTTTCTCGGCCTCACGGTTCAGGTAGACGTGGCGCAACTGTGTGTCGTAGCGCACCATGGCGTCCGGTGCGTGCGCCACCAGCGTGGCGAACTCGCTGCGATGCCGCTCTATCGTCTCGACCAGCCGCGCCGACGTGCGCAGCGACTCCTCAAGACGCGTGTTGGCGTAGCTGAGCTCCGAGATCATCTCTGCCAGATGCGCCAAGAGCGACATCACCGAATCGACGCGCTCCCGGCTCCAGTGTGGCACACGGTCTAGCGCAGCCAGGTACTCTGCCTCGTCGAACCCGAAGCGCCGCGCGCGCTTCGCGAACCACTCCCTGTCGGGCTCCTCGTCATCGAAGAAGAACTGGCCCATGACCACGCTGCCGACCTGCTGCCCCGCCACCATGATGGGCGTCACCGCGTCCCACAGGCCGTTCGCGCAGCGGTAGTACTTGCGCTCGCCCGGTTGCAGCCCTGTGGAGAGCTCCATGTCACTCTGGCGACACGCCTCCCTCGTCTCGGGATGCACGCGATGGAACTTGGCGCAGATGTCTTGCCACGCAGCCGCGGCGACCACGTGGCTCTCCATGTCCAGTATGCCGGGCGCTATGCCGGTGACAGCGTAGAAATCGTCCACCAGCCTCTGAAGCACCTCGATCTGGATGACGTCGGCCAGCGCTGGGACGTGGCTGGCCGCCGGCGACTCGGGCTCGTCTCTGTTTGCTGTGCTCACGCAGTCCTTATCGGTACAGAAGGGCGCGCGCTGTAGCCGACGACAGTGTGGCACCCCAACACAGCATCCTCAAGGCGTCTCTTATCGAAGCCCGCGCTACCCAGCGACCCCCGGCGACGACCAAGTCACGCGAGAGTATGCGTCCGCTGATGCCTGCCAACGTAGTCGGCGAGTCGCAAGCATACAGCCACCGCCACCAACGGTTGAACAGGCATGCCGAACCTGGTGATCCCCAACTCCACGAGGTTGCTCAGCAGGCAGGTCAGAAGGGGTATGGCGGCGATGCTCCACCAGAGGAGCATCTCTCCCGTACGCGCCTGCTGGCTCGTGACCAACTCTACCGTCGTCACGACCACGACTATGAGGAACACCGCTGACAGAGCGATCCAGACGTACTTCTGCGCCAGCCAGAAATAGCGGCCCGGAGACTCGTCCGACCAGCGCCACTGCCGGTCGTAGCGACCCTCGCCAGCCCAGAAGAGCGCAGAGCCTCGTACCACCTGCCGCGCGTAAGCGCCAGGATCGTGGACGATCAGCCACAGCGACATATCAGCGAGCTCACCCGAGAGTTGGGTGGATGAGAGGCCCGTGCTGACGATGAGATCGTCACGGGCCTCCCAGATCTGGTTGCTCTGCTCATAGCCCGGGTGCGGCCGGCGTTGCTGCACGTAGACATCGCGAATGGTGGCCCACTGGTCGGGAGCCTTCTCGATGAACTCACCCACGTGGTTGACCAGCGAGTACCCAAAGGTGACAGTCAAGCCGAAGTAGTCCAGCCTGTACTTGTTGAAGCCCGACCAAGCCAGCACAGGCAGCAGTGCGGCCACCGCGAACCACACGACGGCCTTGCGGTGGCCGCGCATCCCCACCAGCAGCGGGGCCAGCAGCACCACGGGCACGAACAGGAAGACCGGCCGCGTGAGTGCCAGCCAGCTCACCAAGAGGCCCAGCCCCACCAACTTGACCAGCGTCGACCGTTGCGGGTCGGCGCGGTGGGCCACCAGCACCGCCACGGCGGCTGTCAGGAGGAACGCTGAGAAGGCCTCCGTGAGTAGCGTCATCTCGTAGAACACCTGCATGATGTTGAGGCCGTAGAGCGCCGCGGCTAGAGACGCCCAGCCCGGCCGCCGCGCCACCTTCCATACGATGAAGAACACCAGCGCCGTGGTCGCCGGACCCAGCAGCAATAGCTGCACGAGGCCGACGACGGTAGGCCTGTTGCCGCAGAGCAGCAGGAAGAGCGGATACCCGGGCGCGCGGAAGCCCCAGTCGGCCGAGAAGTCGAGGCTGCGTAGAGCGTCAGCCACATCGCTATATCCGGAGTAGTCCGGCTCCACGCGCACCGACGTAGTGAG
>CAYMTC010000215.1:0-3964 GCA_964393265.1 uncultured Thermoleophilia bacterium | reverse complement strand
GGTTCCCCACTGGCAAGAAGTGGCGCTACTGCCGCGCCAACCCCGGCGAGAAGAAGTACATCGTCTGCAACGCCGACGAGGGCGACCCTGGCGCGTTCATGGACCGCTCCGTGCTGGAGGGCAACCCGCACGAGGTCATCGAAGGCATGGTCATCGCGGCGTTCGCCATCAGCGCCGGCGTCTCGCCGGCGGAGGGCTTTGTCTACGTCCGTCACGAGTACCCGTTCGCCGTCGAGCGCCTGCGCCTGGCACTGCAGCAGGCGCGCGAACGCCGCCTCCTTGGCAAGGACATCCTGGGCAGCGGTTGGGACTTCGACATCCGCATCAACCAGGGCGCCGGAGCCTTCGTCTGCGGCGAGTCCACGGCTCTCACAGCATCCATCGAGGGCCGTCGAGGCATGCCGCGCGGCAAGCACATCCGTACGGTGGCCGAGGGCCTGTGGGGTCAGCCCACCAACCTCAACAACGTCGAGACCTACGCCAACGTGCCCTGGATCATCAACCATGGCGCCGAGGAGTTCGCGGCCATCGGCACCAAGACGAGCAAGGGGACAAAGATCTTCTCGCTCACCGGCAAGGTCACCAACGGCGGCCTCATCGAGGTCCCCATGGGCGCCACCCTGCGCGAAGTCATCTTCGACATCGGCGGCGGCATGCTGCCTGGCCGCCACTTCAAGGCCGTACAGCTTGGCGGGCCCAGCGGCGGCTCGCTCCCCGCTGAGCTCCTCGACACTCCCGTGGACTTCGAGAGTCTCAAGGAGAGCGGCACCATGATGGGCTCGGGCGGCATGGTCGTGGTCGACGACACCACGTGCATGGTCGACTTCGCCAAGTTCTTCCTCAAGTTCACCGCCGAGGAGAGCTGCGGCAAGTGCGTGCCCTGCCGCGTCGGCACACAGCGCATGCTCGAGATCCTCGAGCGCATCACCGCGGGCGAGGGCGAGCTGGAGGACATAGACCGTCTGGAGCAGCTCGCCGAGGACGTCATCGAGGGCTCGCTCTGCCAGCTGGGCGGCAGCGCGCCGAACCCTGTGCTCACCACGATCCGCTACTTCCGCGACGAGATCGAGGCGCACGTGGTGGAGAAGCGCTGCCCGGCCAAGGTCTGCCGGCCGCTGATCCGCTACACCATCAGCAAGGACGACTGCACAGGGTGCCACGCGTGTGCGCGGGCCTGTCCGGTCGGCGCCATCAGCGGCGAGCGCGGCAAGGTCCACAAGATCGACCCGCGCGCCTGCATCGCCTGCGACACCTGTCGCCAGGTGTGCACCTTCGACGCCGTCAAGGTCGTCGACGCCTACCCTGCTAAGCGACCTGCTCTGGCCGAAAGGAGGTCTTCGTGAGCACCAAGACGGGAACCTCCGTGAAGCTCACCATCGACGGCGTGCAGGTCGAAGCACGTCGCGGCGAGACCGTCCTGACAGCGGCACAGCGTGCCGGCATCTACATCCCTGCGCTGTGCCACCAAGAAGGCATGGCCGCCTGGGGCGCCTGCCGTCTCTGCCTGGTCGAGGTAGAGGGCTTGGACAAGCTGCAGACGGCGTGCACCACCTGGGTCGAGGACGGCCAAGTCGTACATACCGACACCGAGCGCGTGCGTGCCCGTCGGCGCAGCTACCTCAAGATGTACCTCAGCGACCATAACGCCTACTGCGAGGCGCCCTGCACGCACGCCTGCCCCACGCACATCGACATCCCGGCGTTCATCAAGCTCATCGATGACGGCGACATGGAGGCAGCGGCGGCCAAGGTACGCGAGGAACTGCCCTTCCCGGGCGTCCTCGGTCGAGTCTGCGCGCGCTACTGCGAGTCGGCCTGTAGACGCGCTGAGGTCGACGAGCCCATCGCCATCTGCGCCCTGCACCGGGCCACCGGCGATCACGCGCCGGCCGTGCTGCAGTGCGCTCCTCACACCGGCAAGCGCGTGGCTGTCATCGGCGCAGGCCCCAGTGGTCTCAGCTGTGCGTGGTTCCTGGCTGCCGCCGGCCACGAAGTGACCGTCTACGACCGTGGCGAGAAGCCCGGTGGCATGCTCCGCTACAGCATCCCCGAGTTCCGCCTGCCCGAGAAGGTGCTCGACGCGGAACTCGCCCCGCTCTGGAAGGCGGGCGTCCGCTTCGTGGCCAACGTGGGCCTGGGCACCGACATCAACACCTACAGTCTCCTCCAGGCAGGCTTCGACGCGGTGTTCGTCGGCGTCGGCGCCTGGCAGACCACGCCGTTGCGCATCGACAACCGTGACAAGGCCATCGACGGCCTGCAGTTGCTGCGCGAGGTCAAGGAAGGTGCCGCCCGTAAGCTCAGCGGCACCGTAGCCGTCATCGGTGACGGCACCACGGCGCTCGACGCGGCGCGCACCGCACGCCGCCTCGGCGCCAAGAAGGTCGTGGTGTTGGCGCGGCACAGCAGCGACGCGCTGCCGGCCGGAGCGCGCGAGCTCCAAGCCGCGCGCGAGGAGGGCATCGAGATCCAGGAGTCGGTCGCAGCCAAACGCATCGTGCTCGGCAAGAGCGGCAAGCCTAGTGCTGTGGCGTGCGTACGGCTCAAGCCGGGCCGCGACGGCAGGCTCGTCGAGCAGAAGACCGAGAAGCTGGAGATCAAGGCTGGCACGGTGATCGCCGCGCTGGCCTACGTGCCCGACGTGGGCGACGGCGAGGACGACCTCTTCGTGGCACCCGGCGAGAAGCTGGCCGCCAACTACTACACCGGGCGCACGGCCGCCGAGGGCGTCTTCGCCAGCGGCGACGCCGTGACCGGCGCCAAGAGCGCCATCCATGCCATCGCGGGCGGCAAGCGTGCCGCCCTGGCTATCGACGCATGGCTCAAGGGCGTCGACCTCGAAGAGCTCGAGGGCCAGCTGGCGGTCTACGCGGGGCTGCCCTACCTGCAGCAGCTGCAGGATGCGCCCAGACTGGGCGAGCTGGGACAGCGCTTGGCTGAGCGTAGCCCCGTGTGGCTCAAGATGGGCATCGCCGCAGAGCCAGAGGGCCGCACAGCGATGCCCAGCGTGGCAGCCAGCAAGCGTACGGAGAGCTTCGCCGAGGTCGAGAAGGGCCTCAAGCGCAAGGCTGCTCAGGCCGAGGCGGCACGCTGCCTGCAGTGCACCTGCGACGCCCTAGGCAAGTGCGAGCTACAGAAGCTCGGCGTGGAGTACGACGTCACCACCAACGACCTCGTCGTCCCGGGCGGACGCGTGCGCCAGCTCGCGCCACGGCACGAGCATCCATTCATACACCGTGACATGGACCGCTGCATCCAGTGCGGCAGCTGCGTACGCGTCTGCCGCGACGTGGCAGGCCCAGCCTGCTACGACTTCAGCGGTCGTGGCTTCATGATGCAGATCGACACGCCGTACGCCGAGAGCCTGCAGCTCGCCGACTGCATCAGTTGCGGGCGCTGCGTGACCGCCTGCCCCACGGGCGCGCTGACGTTCAATGAGCGCGCCCTCCTCAGCTACAAGGTCGACGAGTCTCGCTGCATCATGTGCGGCGAGTGCGTGGACGTATGCCCGGTCGACGCGGTCAAGGACACCAAGGTGTTCGAGACCGCCCGGCAGCAGTGGCACAGCCTCCTGTCGGCCAAGAACACACTGGCCGGCGGGCACCGCATGTGTGCCGGCTGCGGTGCCCCGATCGTGGTCCGTCAGGTGCTCATGGGCACCGACGACCCAGTCGTGGTCGCCGCCTCCACCGGCTGCCTCGAGGTGTCCACGACGATCTACCCGTACACCTCGTGGACGGGCGGGTTCATCCACACCGCGTTCGAGAACGCCGCCGCCACCATCAGTGGCGTCGAGACGGCGTTCCGCAGTCTCAAGAAGCAAGGCAAGCTCGAGGACAACGTCAAGTTCATCGCCTTCGGCGGCGACGGCGGTACGTACGACATCGGCTTGCAGAGCCTCAGCGGGGCCATGGAACGCGGCCACGACATGCTCTACGTCTGCTACGACAACGGCGCCTACATG
>CAYMTC010000214.1:0-3967 GCA_964393265.1 uncultured Thermoleophilia bacterium | reverse complement strand
TGGGCGAGGTTCAGGCAGCGTAGGGAATGTGTCTGTCAGAGCGGGGCAACCCCAATCGCCCAGAGCGTGTTAGTGGCTCCACCGTGGCCGCAGGCTGTGCAATGAGCGCAGAGTCTGCCTACATCATGCGCCCGCCCAGCGACGCCTTCGGGCGGGCCATCTCCAAGCACCCCGAGGCACACCTCATCGACGTTGACGAGGCCCTCGCCCAACACGCCGCCTTCGCCGATCGACTGCGCTCTGCCGGCGCCCACGTCGTCATGCTGCCGCCGCACCCCGAGCTGCCAGACGCGCCGTTCGTCCAAGACACCATGATCACGTTCGCCGCTCCCCATGACCCGCTCGGTCGCAGTGTCCTGCTCGTCGCGACGCGGCCGGGCGCCACGTCACGGCGACCCGAGGTGGCCTCGGTCATCGAACGCGCCCGAAGTCTCGTGGACCCGGGCTGCCAGATCCTGCAGATCGAAGAGCCCGGCACCATGGATGGCGGCGACGTACTCGTCTGGGGTGACCGCGTCGTCATCGGCATCTCGCACCGCACCGACCTCCACGGTGCTCGCCAGCTCAAGACGGCGGTCGAGGCGCTGGGTTACAGGGCCTGGCTCTGTCCGGTCAGCGACGACCGCCTCCACTTCGCCAGCGCGATCACGGTGGTCAGCCCCACCCGGCTCATCGGCACCGCCGTGGGCTTCCATGACCTCGACGCCGTCGACTCGGCCATCGCGCCCGCCGACGAGATGGACCGCGTGGTCATCCCGGACCGCGAGCTGCCAGCGCACAACGTGGTCCGCGTCGGCGACACCGTCTTCATCCCGGCGGGCAACCCCGAGTCTGTGGCCATGTTGCGTCAGCGCGGGGAGACGGTCGTCGAGGTCGTCTTCCACCAGTTCACGCGCGCCGATGCCGGCCTCACCTGCCTCATCGGCGTCGTACGCTGAGCACCTCACCGACGAGCGACACTGGGGCCTCCTGACAGGCGACACCCGGCCCTCAGCATCGACCCCGAACGTCACGAGGCAGGGTCGCGGACGACTGCGGTGTACACTGTTGCGTCGTGGCTACGAACGGCACTGGACAGAACGGCGGCGGCTCCTACCGCCGCTATAGCGACATCGACACGCGTGGCAGCACGCGCCGCCGTCGCACCCGCAGCTCCCGTAAGCGCGGCGCCCTCCTCTGGCTGAAGATCGTCATCGCGGCGCTGTTGCTCATCGCGGTGGCTATCATCGGAGGCGTGGCGGGCACCGTCATGGCCATCTCCAAAGACCTCCCCAAGCTCTCGGAGCTCAAGCCTAAGGCGGTCGTACAGACCAGCCTCGTCTACGACCGCAAGGGTCGCCTCATCGGCGAACTCCACGGCGCAGAGAACCGCATCGTCGTCACCAGCGACGAGATCGCCCAAGTAGTCAAGGACGCCACCGTGGCGATCGAGGACGAGCGTTTCTACCAGCACCACGGCATCGACGTGGAGGGCTTGGCCCGCGCTGTGTGGACCAACCTCAAGCCGGGCAGCACCCGTCAGGGCGCCAGCACCATCACGCAGCAGTTCGTGCGCATGGCGTACGCCGAGGTAGGCCGCGAGACCACGTATGCGCGCAAGATGCGCGAGGCCGTCATCGCCTGGCAGCTCGAGGACAAGTGGACCAAAGACCAGATCCTCACCGGATATCTCAACATGAACTACTACGGCCAGGGCTCCTACGGAGTGGAGGCCGCCAGCCGCCGCTTCTTCCACAAGTCGTGCGACAAGGTCAGTCTGCCCCAGGCGGCCCTCCTCGCCGGTATCGTCAATGCCCCCAGCTACTACGACCCCATCGTGAACCCAGAGGCAGCCAAGGATCGTCGTGACACCGTGCTGTACAACATGCTCCAGCAGGACCTCATCACTCAGGCAGAGCACGACGAAGCAGTCGCCTCCGAGCTCAAGGTCGAGAAGAAGGCCCCGACAGTGCAGCGAGCGGAGCCGGCAGCGTACTTCCTCGACTACGTCACCCAAGAACTCGTCAAGCAGCTGGGCCAGAACGTCGTCTTCGGCGGCGGCCTGCGCATCTACACCAGCCTGGACCTCAACTGGCAGCGCAAGGCCATGCAAGACATCCAGAAGGTGCTCTACGCCCCCGAGGACCCCGCCGCGGCGCTGGTGGCGATCGACCCGCGCACCGGCTACATCCGCGCCATGGTCGGCGGCAAGAACTTCAAGAAGCAGAAGTTCAACTTGGCCTGGCAGGCCACCCGCCAGCTCGGGTCGGCCGCCAAGGTGTTCGCCCTGGCCCGCATCATCGAAGACGGCGCCAACCCAAGCACCACCACCTACACCGCGCATGACGTCACGATAGAAGTGCCGGGCTACGCACCATATCCTGTCGCCGCCCACGCCGGCGGCAGCATGAACCTCATCCAGGCCACGGCCGCCTCCGAGAACTCCGTCTTCGCCCAGATAGCGGCCGACCTCATGCTCAAGGACGGCAACGACGCGGTCGTCGAGATGGCACACCGGCTCGGAGTCAAGAGCGACCTCGCCCCGGTCTTGTCGGCCGTCCTCGGCACCAACCCCGTCAACCCACTTGAGGTGGCGAGTGCGTACGCCACGTTGGCGGCCGGAGGCGTGTACCGCAAGCCACAGGCGGTCGTCAAGATCAAGGACGTCGACGGCAAGCTCGTCTACAAGGCCAAGATCAAGGGCGAGCGTGTCATCAGCGACGGCGTCGCGTACTACACCACACAGTGCCTCAAGGCGGTCATCACCGGCGGCACAGCCGCCTCCTACGGCTACATCGGCCGGCCTGCAGCCGGTAAGACGGGCACCACCGATGCACACCGCGACGCCTGGTTCTGCGGCTACACGCCGCACCTGTCTACGGCCGTTTGGATGGGCTACGCCGACACCGAGCGCCCGATGTACAACGTGCACGGCACGCCTGCCTGGGGCGGCGCCTGGTCCACGAGCATCTGGGCCACGTTCATGCGTCAGGCTCTGGCCAGCGCCCCCATAGTCGATTTCCCCGCACCCAAGAACGTCCCTAACTGGGTCAAGTGGACGGGCAAGTACGCAGGCATGTCTCCCAGTCCGTCGCCTAGTCCGTCGCCGAGCAAGACCAAGAAGCCCAAGCCCAAGCCCAGCAAGACGACCACGGCGCCCACTGCCACGCCTACGCCCACACCGACACCCACGCCGACGCCCACGCCGACGCCGACGCCCACTCTCACCCCCACAGAGAGTCCCACGGCGTCTCCTTGAGCGCCCCGCGGGTGCAGCAGCTGGGCCTGCGTACCGGGCGCCCACGGCAGCGCGAAAGCCCACACTCACCCCCTCCACCACGTCGCTCAACGCTCGTCTGATAGCATGAGGTGCCGCCTCCACGAGAGGTGTCTTGCGTCAAAAACACGATTGTCGCCGTAGAGTCCGCGACGGCATCCGGGAGGTCACGAACCATGTCTTGGGGTCTCGAGAACCGCATCGCCAGCATCATCCGGCCAGACACCGGCCGCACGGTCATGCTGGCCATAGACCATGGCTACTTCCTGGGCCCCACCCGGGGCCTTGAGTATCCGGCAGAACAGTGCGTCCCACTCGCGCCCTACGCCGATACGCTCATGCTGACCCGCGGCGTGCTGCGCAACTGCATCCCATCCAGTACCCAGACGCCCATCGTCCTGCGCGTGTCCGGCGGCACCAGCGTGCTGCAAGAAGACCTCTCAGACGAGACCATCATCACCTCGGTCGAGGAGTGCATCCGTCTCAACGCGGTCGGCATGGCGCTCTCGGTGTTCGTCGGCGCACCGCACCAGCACCAGAGCATCGCCAACCTCGCCAAGCTGGTCGACGAAGGCGAGCGCTACGGCATGCCGGTGGTGGCGGTGACCGCGGTCGGCAAGTCCATGGGCCGCGACGCGCGGTACCTCTCTCTGGCCAGCCGCATCTGTGCCGAGATGGGTGCGCACGTGGTGAAGACCTACTACTGCGAAG
>CAYMTC010000213.1:1683-3981 GCA_964393265.1 uncultured Thermoleophilia bacterium | reverse complement strand
AGGGAGCCGCCAAGTCTCCCGTGTACATCGAGGTGTCGGAGGGGGGCGCCACGATCAAGCCGGCCGATGACCTCTGGGGGCTCGACAGCTACGCGGCAGAGGAGAAGCTCGTCGAGCGCTCTGGCGTAGCCAAAGCGCAGGCCTGCGTCATCGGCCCTGCGGGCGAGAACTTGGTGCGGTTCGCCTGCATCGAGAACAACAAGTGGCACAGCCTTGGCCGGGGCGGTCCTGGGGCTGTGATGGGCTCAAAGAAGGTCAAGGGACTGGTCTTTCACGGCGACCGCAAGCCCGAGGTGGCTCGTCCGGATGCGTTCAAGGCGCTCGTCAAGGACATGGCCGAGCGAGGCAAGGACGATCCGGGCGTGGCGGCCTACCGGCGCGGCGGCACCGTCAACATGGTCCGCATCATGAATGGGGCCAACGCCTTTCCGACGCACTACTGGACGAAGGGTCGCCTCGACGACTTCGAGCCGCTCACGACCGAGTACATGCGCGAGCACTTCTCCACTCAGGATGAGGCATGTCCTCCCTGCCTCCTGCGTTGTGTGAAGCGCAACACTGTACCCGAGGGCATGCCACACGCGGGTCTCACCATCGACGGGCCCGAGTACGAGACCCTCTACGTGTTCGGAGGGCTGTGCGAGATAGTGGATTTCGCCGAGATCATGTACCTGAACGATATCTGCGACCGGCTAGGGGTCGACACAATGACGGCCGGCAACCTGTGTGGTCTGGCCATCGAGGCGTCGCAGCGCGGCCTCATCGATCTCAAGCTCGACTATGGCGACGCCGAGGGTGTCGCCGCCTTCCTCCACATGATGATCGCCCGTGAGGGCATCGGAGCTCTCTTCGCCGACGGCATCCTGCGCGTCGAGGAGGAACTTGGTCTCAAGGGCGTCGCGGTCCACGTGAAGGGAATGGAGCCGGCCGGCTACGAGCCGCGCAAGTTGAAGGGCATGGGGCTCACGTTCATGACAGCCGCTAGGGGCGCTTGTCACCTGCGCAGTACGTTCTACAAGCCCGAGCTTGCCGGGATGGTGGACCCAGCTGCGGTCGACGAGGACAAGGCACGGCTGCTGGTGGACTGGGAGAACCGTCTCGCCATCATGGACGCGCTCATCTACTGTCGCTTCTACCGCGATCTGGTGCAGTGGCCGTACCTGGTCGACGTGGTGAACGCGGCCATCGGCACGGACTTCGACGTCGAAGGATTACAGGCAGTCGGGGCTCGTATCATCAAGATGACCCACGACATCAACCTGGCGCGTGGTGTCACCCACGAGCGTCTACCCGCTTGGATCACCGACAAGCCACTGCAGGACGGGAGCGGGCTGTCGGCGTCGCGCGAGGAGTTCGAGGCTCTGTTGAGCTACTACTACAAGGCCCGCGAATGGGGAGCCCCCGAGCCCGCCTGACCAGAGGCGATACGGGGGCCTCATTGATGCTCCAGTGAGGAGGCGAGGCCCCCTCGCGTCCCGGAGAAGCGTCAGCTGCGGCGCAGCCAACGGAGCGGCGCACGCGCGTCTTCGTAGAGGCGCAGCAGCACCGAGAGGCGGGCCAAGGCAGCACTGCTGCCTCGCGTGGCCCGCGACAGATGCTCCTGGTTCTGGGAGAGGAGTGCCATTTGGGCTGCGACCGCCTCGCTCTGAGGGGTGAGCTCTTGGACAGCGGCGGCGACATGACTGCTGAGACGCATGCCGGTCTTGGCGAGACGCCACGCACGTAGAGCGAGGTACGCCACGGCGGCGATGATGCTCGCGGCACAGAGCACGAGGAGCACTATCAGGACCCAGCCAGGCATACCCGTAGCATACCTCTTGGACGTGGGCACTTGTGCAGCCTCTGCTGCGCGCCCGCGGACTGTGCCGCCGGACGCGCCGTGTGCCTGCTCTCTAGCGAAGCTGCGGTAGGTAACGGCAAGCGGCGGTGAGGTCTGGCCGCTGGCCGAGCAGGGCGATCCTGACCACGTCGCCAGTATGGGGTGCGTGGATGAAACGCCCATCGCCGACGTACATGCCTACGTGGTGGATCGGTGAGCCGAAGAAGACGAGGTCCGCAGGCTGTAAGGCCGCGAACGGCACCCGTGTGCCCTGAGATGCTTGCCATGCTGCGAAGTGCGGCAGCCGCACCCCGACCTTGCTGTAGACGTACATGACCAGGCCCGAGCAGTCGAAGCCCGTGCGGGGATCAGCGCCGCCGTACACGTAGCGGACGCCCAGGTGGCGGAGGGCCTCGGTGACTGCGGCTCGGCGCACGCTGTGGGGTGGGAGTGAGGCTAGCTGGAGGCCGAAGGAGCGT
>CAYMTC010000213.1:0-1673 GCA_964393265.1 uncultured Thermoleophilia bacterium | reverse complement strand
CGCTCTGCCCACCCACGCTGAGCGGCACCGCGCTGCGCCAGCTCGTGCCGCAGGCGCTTCTGCAGGTGGGCCAGCTGCGAGTGGCAGTCCTCCCGCTGAGCGCGGACCGCGAGGACACGACTCCGGGCTGCGGCAGCGAGCCGCTGGCGCTGCGCGCGGATGCGCTGGACGGCGGTCGCGGCGCGGCGGGTCAAGGTGACCGCTGTGGCGCAGCGTCGCACGAGGGCGTCGTCGGATCTGCCGAGCAGGGTGAGGAACCGCGCGCGGTCGCGGATGTCCGTGAGGCTGCGCGACGCGAACACGACGTCGAGCACCGAGTAGTCACCCAGCTTGTACATCTGCGACACGCGTTGGCTCAGGAGTCGCTGGGCGGCGGTAAGCTGAGCGGTCGCGCGCGCCAAGCGTGCGCGAGCCGCCACGAGCTGCGCTGAGCATCTGTCTAGGAGGAGGCGCGCTCGCCGCCACTGATCGGTGAGCTGCCCAAGACGCTCCTGCAACCGACGGGCACGTGCCTGCACGGCATGCGCTTGAGCATACATATCCTCGAGGCGGGCAGGAGACGCAGTGTGCGCGGGTGTAGCGCGGCCTGTGGGCGTCGCCGGTGTGAGCGTGACGAGAAAGACCATGCCCATAGCAGCCAGGATGGCGTACCGGGTGACGCGCGCGCTGGCACGTCTGTGGACACTGGGCCGCTGGCTCACCTGCCTCCTCTGCGGTCTGGGTGGGTGAACGGCCACCAGGCCGTGGCGCGCGAGCACCGTCAAGAAGCATGGCGTGACCCGTCTGGAGGATACGCGTCGACGAGGGAGGCTGCACGCGCCGGCAGGGTGACGTTGTCGGAGTGATGTCGGGCGATAGGCGTGCGGCGGACCGCACAGACTGCGCCGCATGGGCTCGCGTGATTCTGAGGGGGGCGCGTCACAGGCCCAGCACCCCGCTCATGCAATTTGTCACAGAGGCGGGCTGGAGGGTATCATGTACGCTCACACATGAACGGCGCGGGGTGGAGCAGTCCGGTAGCTCGTCGGGCTCATAACCCGAAGGTCGCAGGTTCGAATCCTGCCCCCGCTACCAAGCTTGTCTGGGCGCCTCTCGGGGCGCCTTCTTCATTTGAGAGTGCTGCATTGATCTCACGTGCCCTGGCTGTGGGCGACAGGGTCGTCCGTGTGACTGGGGAGGCTCGCCGGCGTGCGGCTGAAGGCCTGGAGCCGGGGCTAGGGCGAGGTGAGCATGCGCAGGGGTGAGCTGCGGAGGTAGACTACTTGGAGGAGTGTGCCGCAGCTGGGCTGCCGCCGAACGGGCCTGCGGGCGCGGGCTCGCGGCGTCTGGATGCGCCGTGCACAAACGCCGACAAGCTCACGGCCGGGGCTCGGTTCGGAAGGCAGGCTGCCACGCGATGGACTCGGCTGTGAACTCCACTGGGGCGTCCAGTGAGGACCGTCGCCTCGTGCGCGACATATCGCTGCGAGTGGCACGGTTCTGTTCCGACCACCGGCTGCTGCCGGCCGGCTGCCGTGTGCTTCTCCTCCTGTCTGGCGGGCCAGACTCCATGGCGATGCTGGACCTCGTCAGGAAGACCGACCGCCGTCAGGACCTTCGACTGCGTCTCGGCGCTCTGCACGTGGACTACGCCACGCGTGGCGAGCAGTCCCGGCGCGATCGGGACATCGTCG
>CAYMTC010000212.1:0-3982 GCA_964393265.1 uncultured Thermoleophilia bacterium | reverse complement strand
CTCACGCGCGGCTCTCAGCGCCGCACGTGAGCAGTGCGTACGCTTACGCCTCCAGGTCCTTCAGGATGCGCAGCGCCAACGCAGAGACTTCCTTGACCGTGGCCTTGACGCCCGGGATACCGCACGTGATCCGGCCGCCGGCCTCGGCGGACTTCCCCGCCTCCTTAGCGGTCTTCTTGCCCATGGCAGTCGAGACGACCGCGGGGACGACCGCATCGATGGTGCAGCAGCCGACGTACATGAGCTCCTGAGCCACTGCCGCGGCGACGGTGATAGCCAGCGACAGCTCCTTCTTCTTGTTCACGACCGCGTCGGGGATGACCTTATGGCTGAGCCCCTTGAAGTCGAACTTCTCGCCGTCGACCGTGACGAGGCAGTCGATGTCGGCGTCGAAGCCCCAGTACGTCTGCGCGAACGGGTGCGAACGACGCGCGCCGCCCTCGAGCTTGGAGAACGTGATGGTGATGTCCTTGCCGAAGAAGCCGCTGAGCACCTTGCCTGCGTTCTCCTCGACCTTGGCCTTGCGCTTCTGGTCGATGGTGGCGCAGATCTCCTCGAGCTCCTTGCCGGCGGACAGCTCGTTGTAGGCGTACTCGGCCCTCCAACGCAGCGCGTTGGCCCGGATACCATCGGTGGCGTTGATGATGGTACGGGTGACGAGACCGCGGCGGACATGCTCGGCCTTACGAGCGATCGTGTTGGTCGAGAACGACGCGATCTCGGGGTCGATCCACTGTGTCAGCTTGACCTCGCGCACGATGTCAGCAGCTGCCTCGATGTCGCCACCGTTGTCGATGAGGGCGTTCATGGCGACGACGGAGTCCGCTACCAGGTGGGCAAGCGGCGGATCGACAGGGCCGCCACCGAAGCCAGCACCGATCATGGGACCCTCGGCGAAGGCCGCGAGGATCTCGTTGAGTGTCATCATGCCGATGACCGACGGTGCGCCGATGTCCTTGAGCATCATGCCCAGGCCACCGACGAGGGCCGCGGTGTCGTACTCCTTGTTGGTGCCGCGCAGGTGCAGCTTCTCCGGCAGACCGGCGGCCTTCATGGCACCCTTGCCGGCCAGGTAGCCGGTGCCCTGCACGAAGAAATCACCCTCGTCGGGGCTGATCATGCCGTCCGGGTTGATGACCTCGAGCACGGCCGCGGCGGCCAGCATGGCGCACTGGATGGGGCTATGGATGATGCCGGCCCCGTGGTACGCCTTCATCATGCCATCGACCGCTGCCTTGGCACCGTTCATGCAGAGGTCGACGTAGACCATGTCCTCGCCGAGGACGCTGTGGCCCATAGGCGCGCCACCAGCGACGAATGCGGGCACATCGGCGCCGTCGATGCGCACGACCTCGCCCGCCTGCATCGCCTGGTACAGGCCCTGCACGGCGGCGAAGCCGGAGAGCTTGTTGGTGAGCTTGGACGTGGGGATCGCGGTGACCCCAGCACGGTCGGCACCGGCATGCATACGCGCCATGGCACCGAGCTTGCGGTTGCCCGCCGGCACGCCGGCACGAGACTCGACTCCCGCGATCAGCAGGAGGCTGGCGGCAATCAGTGCGGCATTGGCCTTGTCGGCCCCGCCCTGCTGAGCGGCCTTGACACCGCATTCGACGACGTAGTCGAGCTGCAACTCAGAGAGGTTGGCGTCGCTGATCTTGACGTCACGCCCGCGGACGATCTCCTGGGTCATGGCGTTCGCGGCGCTGAGAGCCGCGAGGTTGAGCATGCCGTGGCCCTTGGTCAGCGCCTCGATGCGGTCGCTGGTAGAGTTCTCCGGCTCCGCAGACATGGCCATGATGGTCGCGTAGACTTCCTTCTCCACAACTACACCTCCAAGGTCTTGACTTCGGCGGTCAGCACGAAGCCCGTTCGTCCGTACTGAACGTCTTGCGGTGGTGGATACCTCTCGCCTTCTGTCTCGCCTGCTCCTCGCCTCCTTCTGTGGACGGACCACGCCCCCACGCCTTACGTACGAACCAGCCGCAGGGACGATGAGTACGCGGATATCGCGTATGAGTGTTATGAGCCTTTGCCCATTATACACAGTTGGTGGCAAGATGTAAGGACATATGTGCCACCCAGAATGTAGCACCAGTGTGAAAGAGTAGCATCATACGTGTTAACATTCCGTGAAATCGTAACACTACGACGTGGAGGTCGGGAGGAATGGCCAATGTCGTCCGCTTTGGGGTATCGATCGAGGAGCGCCTTCTGGAGCGCTTCGACACCCTCATCGCAAAGAAGGCCTACGTCAACCGCTCCGAGGCCTTGCGAGACCTCATCCGCAGCGCGCTCGTGGAGGACGAGTGGGAGGTGGGCGAGAACGAGGCCGTCGGCACAGTGACGCTTGTCTATGACCATCACTCGCACGACCTCAGCGACAAGCTCACGGACCATCAGCACATCCACCACACGCAGATCGTCTCCACGCTGCACGTGCACCTGGACGCTGACTACTGCCTGGAGGTCGTCGTACTGCGCGGCGTGGCACGGGAGATAAAGCACGTGGCCGACGAACTCATCGGCACCAAGGGTGTCAAACACGGCAAGTTCGTCGCTACCACTACGGGAGCCATCTCCTGACACGGTAGCGACCACACTTCACCGTGGCCTCGCGGCCGTCCCCGGCTGCCCACGCGTGGAGAGGCGCACGCAACGCCGGCCGCCGCGACGGCCGGGCAGGTGCGCGGGCTACCTGCCAGCGCGCACTCGCAGGGCTTGCGCCACCAGTGACAGCCCGCTCACGAGGATGGCGATGCCCACGAGGATGGCGATGAGCGCAATGGTAGGCCCAGGCCACGCCACTATGATGAGCCCCAGGACCGCCATCGCCGCCCCAGCAGCCACGGGCACCCAGCCCAGCGCATCGCGAGTCATGATGGCTCCGACGATTGTCACGATGCCGAAGGCCAGCGCGATGACACCCACGATCACCGCGACCGTCTTGACACTGCTGCCCGGCAGGACCACCAGGATGATGCCGCCGGCGAGCGCCGCCAGAGGGCCGATGTAGCCCACCGGGGACTTTCCTCGCGCAGCGCCGACGATGCCGAAGATACCGGCCACCAGGAAGCTGATCCCCACGATGACGGTGACGAAGCGGACGCTGTCGAACGGATTGAAGATGACTATCAGTCCTAGGATGACTGCGATGACGCCGCCGGTCAGCAGAAACACCCACATCGACGGACCTGTCCCTCCGCGACCACTGCCTGCCATCGTCTCCCTCCTCTTGAGCGACTGCTCTGGCCGTCTGCTACCCCAGCGTGGGACAGGCTACACCACCACCGGCAAGGCAGTCAGCACCGGTCCGACACAAGGCGGCAGACTGAGCGGATGAGGAACGCCAGCCCTGGCCGGCCGGGCCCGACTGCTCATCACCTGGCAGCAGCGCGTACCGGGTGCTGGCACCTGCCGAAGTCGGGAGTCGTCTCAAGCCGAAGGCCACGACGTGCCGATACTGTGAGCGCCCCGACCGTCCCTCGAGCAGGCGGGGCGCGTTTCGACCTGAGATCGGGGTGAAGGGGATCAGGATGGTTGAAGACCACAGTCACCGGCGCCGCTGGCGACCGGCCACACCTAGCTACGCAGGGATCATCGGAGCTGTGACCGCCCTCTGGCTGTCCCTGCTGCCATCACTCCTACCCCTTCCTTGGTTGTACCTCGGCCTGGCCAGCGGCGGCAGCATGGTCTTCGGGTACGCGGTGGGATCCTTCGTGGGATGGGCCGTGCGCAGAGTGCTGGGCCGGGAGCCGCCCGCCTCGGTGATGCGCATCGCCTGGTGGGCGTTGGCAGTCGCTGCCGTAGCTGCCACCGCAGGCGCCGCGCTCGCGGGACACGCATGGCAGAACGAGGTGCGACGGCTGGTCGGCGAGGAACCGCTGGGTCTCGGCAGTGACGTAGCGGTCCTGGCCGTCGCCGTGTCCGTCGCACTCGTGCTGATAGCCGCGGGCCGTCTCCTGCGACTGGGCGCCCGCTG
>CAYMTC010000211.1:0-3996 GCA_964393265.1 uncultured Thermoleophilia bacterium | reverse complement strand
ATGGTGCTGACCGAGTGGGCGCGTATCAAGGGCTGGCCGTTCCTCAATAGGAAGAAGACCGCCGGTGGTGAGGATGCTGCTGCCAGCGTCGACGCCGGATCGGGAGAGGCGGTGAGCAATGGGTGATCTGATGTCCAGTGAATTCGCCGCTGCGGTCATCGCCGGAGCGATCCTCGCGGGTATGCCGCTGCTCTTCGCGGCGCTCGGCGAGACCATCTCAGAGCAGGCGGGCGTCCTGAACCTCGGGCTCGAGGGCATGATGCTGGCCGGTGGCTACGCAGGCTTCGTGTTCGCCCACTGGACAGGCTCATCGTGGGTGGGGTTCCTCGCGGCGATCCTCGCCGGCATGGCGGTCTCGCTGTTCATGGTGGTCTTCAGTGTCCGGATGGGTCGCGACCAGATCGTCGTCGGTATCGCCATCCTCTTCGCCATCGAGGGGCTCACAAGTCTGCTGCATCAGGTGCAGTTCGGCGAGAGCTATCCGCGACTCGACAACGTCCCGTCTGTCCCTATCCCAGGTCTCAACAAGATCCCTGTCATAGGGCCCAGCATCTTCGACCAGCCGCTCATCGTGTATATCGGCATAGTGCTCATCGCGGTCGTGGGGTGGATGCTGTACAAGACCAATCTCGGCCTGTACATCCGTTCCGCGGGCTGGAAGCCCGTGGCGCTCGACAACGCGGGTGTGGACGTCCTGAAGATCCGCACGATCGCCGTCCTCACGACCGGCGCGTTGGGTGGACTGGGCGGCGGCTACATGGCCATCGTCACAGCGGGCATCTTCGTGCCCTTCATGACCGGCGGGCAGGGCTTCATCGCCATCGTCATCGCCATGCTGGCGAGGGGTCGGTCTAGCTGGGTGCTCATCGGTGCGCTGCTCTTCGGCATCGCGCTGTCCATCGCCACTGCGCTGCAGCTTGTCGGCGTGGAGATCTCCACCGACGTCGTCAATATGCTGCCGTTCCTGTTCGTGCTGCTCGCGCTGGTGTTGTTTGGACGTCAGGCGTACTTGCCGGCGGCACTCTGTCTCCCGTTCGAGCGAGGGAAGCGTTGATGACGTGTAAGCCCCAGAAGAGAGGTAGGTGACCACACATGAGTCGACCCATCGAGATGATGCTGACGGCCGGGCCGGTCCAGCTGTCAGACAGGGTGAGGGCCGCGCTCGGGGGGCCTCTGCTCTTCGACTACTCCGAGCCTTACATGGACCTGTACCGCGATACGGAGCAGAAGTTCAAGGCCTTCTTCAAGACCAAGAACGACATCGTCATGATGCAGGGAGAGGCTCTCCTCGGGCTGGAGTCGGTGTCAGTGTGTGGGCTCGACCCGGGTGACGTGGTCATCAACGTCGAGAGCGGCCACTACGGCGAGGGCAACCGCTACTTCATCGAGAAGTACGGCGGCAAGGCGGTGCCTCTGGAGACCCCCTGGAACACGGTCCTCCAGCCGGAGCAGTTGGAGGCTGCTCTGAAGGCTCATCCCGAGGCGAAGATCCTCTGGCTCGTGCACTGCGAGACGCCCTGCGGCACCCAGTGTGACCTCGAAGCCTTGGCCAAGTTGGGTAAGCAGTACGGGAAGCTTGTCTTCGTCGACGCGGTGAGCTCTGCGGGCAGCTGTCCGGTCGAGGTCGACGAATGGGGCATCGACCTCGTGTCGTGTGGGTCACAGAAGGTGCTCGGAGCGCCTCCGGGGCTCAGCGCGATGGCGATCTCGGAGGCGGCGTGGGAACGCTTCCGCTCGGTGAAGAACCCCAACCGTTACTCGTACTTCAGCCTGCTGGACTGGAAGGAGATCTGGCTCGAGAAGGGCGCCTGGCCCTACACGACCTCCACTATGGAGGTGCAGGCGCTTAACGCAGCGGTCACGGAGTACCTCGAGCTCGGTCATGAGGAGCACTTCCGGCGGTACGCTGAGGTGTCTCGCGCCACGCGTGCCGGTGTCCGCGCCATGGGTCTGGATCTCTGGCCGGACACGGAGGACCACGCCTGCAAGGTCGCGACCGCGGTGACCGTGCCCGAGGGCATCAATGACGAGGAGCTCCGCGCGCGGATGGTGGATCAGTTCGGCGTCCTTGTCTCGGGCAGTCTGTTCAACACGCCCATCTACGGGAAGCTCGTGCGGCTCGGTCATATGGGTGGCACCTGCACGCCGACCTACGCGCTGGCGGCGCTCGCTGCCATGGGGCACTGCCTCAGGCAGATGGGTCATAAGGTCGACATTGGCGCCGGCATCGAGGCAGCTCTCCACGAGTTGGAGTGAAGGCGAGCGAGGACGCGATGAATTACATCGAATTCCACCCGGACAAGTGCATCTTCTGCGACATGTGCATGAGCGTGTGCTCTCTCAACAAGCTGGGCGAGATCAAGCCGGCTTCTGCCTGTATCCGCATCGGCCGGGACACATCAGTGCCGTTCGGCGAGCCCATCTGCACGGTGTGCGACATGACGCACGAGAGAGCGTGTGTCGAGGCGTGTCCCACAGAGGCCTTGGTCTACGACGAGGAGGCGGGGGTCGTCCGCTTCATAGCCGACGAGTGCATCATGTGCGAGAGCTGCCTTGAGGCGTGTCCTAACGTGAACATCGACAGGGCGTCGGAGCGCATCATGATCTGCGACCTGTGCGACGGCGATCCGCTCTGCGTGAAGTGGTGCCCGGAGGGTGCCTTGACGTGGGAGGGTCGGTCATGAAGTACGGTGGCTACATCGGCAAGTTCCTCACGGTGGACCTCACCACCGGCAAGACCGGCGAGCTGCCACTCACTGAGGAGCTTGCCGAGAACTACCTCGGCGGCCGTGGCTTCGTGGCCAAGCTGCTCTACGACCGGCTGCCACGTCACGTGGATCCGCTGGCGCCGGAGAGCGAGATCGTCTTCGCCACCGGGCCGGCCACCGGCACGCTGATCCCCACGGCGGGCCGCATCGCCATCGGCATCAAGAGCCCACTGATCGGCGCTATCTCGGCCAGCTACATGGGTGGCCACTTCGGTCCCGAGCTCAAGTACGCAGGCTGGGATGGCATCATCGTGACCGGGGCTTCTCCACGGCCGGTGGCGTTGATCATCGACGACTCCCGCATCGAGCTGCGCGACGCCTCTGACTTGTGGGGCAAAGACACACAAGAGGCGCAGAAGATCCTCGCCGACGAGCTGGGGCCAGACTTCTGCACGGGAGCCATCGGAGTGGGCGGTGAGAACCTCGTCCCCTACGCCAACTTCCTCCATGTGCAGCACGCTGCGGGTCGCGGCGGCGTCGGCGCCGTCTTCGGCGCCAAGAAGCTGAAGGCCATGGCGGTCCGGGGTACCGGCGGTATCCGAGTGGCCCTGCCTCCTGCCGAGTACATGGCAGCCTGCAAGGAGCTGCACCAGATCATCATGGAGAACCCTGTGCGGCCGGCCTTCCGCTGGGCCGGCACGACCGGCATGCTGCCAGTGGTCAACGAGGCGGTCGGCCTGCCGTGGCGTAACCATCAGGACGACCAAGCTCCCGACGTGAGCTCCATCCACAACGAGGAGATCGCCAAGTACGTCAAACGCTACGAGGCGTGCAACGGCTGCAACGTGATCTGCGGCTCCATCGTCGAGTTCGACCGCGGTGGCGCGCACTACCGCTCCGAGCGCATCGAGCATGAGTCGGTATGGGCGCTGGGTCCAGACTGCGGCATCCTCGACCTGACTGCGCTCTTCGAGGCCAACTGGGCATGCGATCTGCTCGGCATCGACACGATGACCGCGGGCTCCACCATCGCCTGGGCCATGGAGATGACGCAACGCGGACTGCTGTCGAAGGACGAGGCCGACGGCCTCGACTTCACGTTCGGCAACGCCGATGTCCTGGTGCCTGCCATTCACAAGATCGCCGCCCGGGACGGCTTCGGCGAGGTCTTGGCGCAGGGCTCGCGCGGCGCTGCCAGAGCCATCGGCCGCGGCGAGGAGTACGCCATGCAGGTCAAGGGGCTCGACATCGCCGCCTACGCGCCGCGGGCGTTCACAGGTATGGGGCT
>CAYMTC010000210.1:0-4007 GCA_964393265.1 uncultured Thermoleophilia bacterium | reverse complement strand
ACTACATCGCGATGCCCAAGTTCAACATGTACCAGTCGCTGCACACGACGGTCATAGGGCCCGAGGGCAAACCGCTCGAGATCCAGGTACGCACCTACGACATGCATCAGACAGCCGAGTTCGGCATCGCTGCCCACTGGCTGTACAAGGAGACCGGTGACAAGCAGGCGGATCGGCTCAGCTGGCTCCGACAGATCATGGAGTGGCAGAGCGAGACTGGAGATCCGCGCGACTTCATGGACTCGCTGCGGATCGGCCTCTTCGAGGACGAGGTGTTCGTCTTCACGCCAAAGGGCGACGTGAAGAGCCTGCCACGCAACGCCACGCCCATCGATCTGGCCTACGACATCCACACCGATGTCGGCAACCACTGCGTGGGGGCCAAGGTCAACGGCCGTATCGTGCCGCTGCACCATCGGCTGCACTCCGGCGACATCGTCGAGATCATCACGTCCAAGAGCAGCCACGGCCCCTCGCGAGACTGGCTCAGCGTGGTGGTCAGCTCACGCGCGCGGCAGAAGATCCGCCAGCACTTCCGGCGCGAAGAGAGGGAGGACGCTGTGCATTCGGGCCGCGACCTGCTCACCGAGCACCTGCGTCGCGAGGGCCTGCCGGTGCAGAAGATCCTGGCCTCCAAGACCATCGCCAAACTGGTCAAGGACCTCGGCTACCGGCAGCCGGACGACCTGTATGCGGCCATCGGGTCGGGGCGCGTGTCTGTCAAGAGCGTCGTCACGCGCCTGGCGCGTCACGTGGACCACGGTGAGGAGCCATTGCTCGACGCTCCACCTAGCACGGGGCAGTCGGTGGCACCGGCCGAGCCCACGGGGATCTCCAGCGACTTCGGCATCGCGGTCGAGGGCATGACCGACATCGTCGTCCGCCTAGCCAAGTGCTGCAAGCCCATCCCGGGCGACGAGATCGTCGGTTACATCTCGCTGGGCAAGGGCGTCACCATCCATCGTGCAGACTGCAAGAACGCGCGCGCGTTGCGCAAGGACCCCGAGAGGTTCACGAGCGTGGCGTGGACAGGCCTCGGGGGTAAGCCCTTCCGTGTCGAGATCCAGATCGAGGCCCTCGGCCGTCACCACCTTCTGGAGGAGGTGGCGCGCACCCTGTCAGATTCAGGGGCCAGCATCATCAGCGGCAGCGTGCAGACGCTGGCCGACGGTGTGGTGCGCGACCGCTTCACCATCGAGGTGGGCGACGTACGACAGCTGGAGAACGTGCTGGCCAATCTGCGCGCCATCAGTACCGTGTACGACGCCTACCGGGTCGTCGGCAGTTAGGGGCGGCGCCGGCTGACGGGGAGTCGGCGTTCTGATAGCGTACCGGGCGCCGCCATGCCCTCGACCATCGTCCTGTGAGCCCCATGTCGCACGATCTCAAAGTCTACTCGTTCACGCTTGGCCCTCTGGGGGCCAACTGCTTCATCGTCGTCGCTTCGCCAGGCTGTCTGGTCATAGACCCCGGCGACGAGGCAGAGAAGGTCATCGCCTTCCTGGAGCGCCTTGGGGTCACCCCGCACGGCGTGCTCGTCACGCATGGCCACTTCGACCACTTCGGCGGCGTCGAGCCCATAGCGGCGCGCTACGGCGTGCCCGTGTACGTCGGGGCGGCCGACGCGCCGCAGGTGGCGCAGCCCGAGCTCGGGCCGCTGGCAGGCTTCCCCGTCACGGCCGTCTCGGCGGAGATGGTCCTCCTCGAGGGTCGCACCGACATCGATCTGCCCATACCGGCCACTGCGCTGCCCACCCCGGGTCACTCGACCGGGTCGTTCACGTTCGCCATCGGCGGCGAGCTGTTCGCCGGCGACCTTCTGTTCTCGGGCAGCGTCGGCCGTACGGACTTGCCGGGCGGCGACCACAGCCAGCTGCTGGCATCCATCGCCATGCTGGTGCGCGAGTATCCGCCAGAGACGATCGTCCACTGCGGACACGGCCCGGACACGTCGCTGGGCCGTGAACTCAAGCTCAATCCGTTCCTGTCGTCGTTACGTCGTGAAACGGAGGCGCACGGGTGAGCCGTCCACGAGCGCCCAAGGGGACGTACGATCTTCTTCCAGAGCAGGCCGAGCGGCGCGACTTCATCGTCGGCACGGCGGCCGAGGTCTTTGCCGCGCACGGCTACCGGCGCATCGTCACCCCCGAGTTCGAGGACACGGCGCTGTTCGAGCGTGGCGTGGGCCAGGCCACCGACATCGTCCGCAAGGAGATGTACACGTTCGCGGACAAGGGCCAGCGGCTCCTCACGCTGCGTCCAGAGGGCACGGCACCGGTGTGTCGGGCCTACGTAGAGCACGGCATGCACAAGCTGCCGCAGCCGGTCAAGCTCTGGTACTACGCTCCTATGTTCCGTTATGAGAAGCCGCAGTCCGGTCGCTACCGCGAGCACTACCAGATCGGGGTAGAGGCATTGGGCTCCTCCGAGCCTACGGTCGATGCCGAGGTCATCGCCGTCCTCGACCACGTGTTCGCCGAGCTCGGCATCGCCGACCTGCGGCTGGCGGTCAACAGCATGGGGGACAACGTCTGTCGCCCGGCCTATGTGAGCAAGCTGCGCGAGTACCTGCGCGGCCGGGAAGGTGATCTCTGCGACGACTGTCGCGAGCGGCTCGACCTCAACCCGCTGCGGTGTTTTGACTGCAAGGTCGATTCGTGTCGAGCGGTCCTAGACGAGGCACCGCACATCGTCGACCATCTGTGCCCCGACTGCCGTGCTCACTTCGAGCAGGTGCTCAGCCTGCTGCACGGCTTAGGGCTGCATCCCCAGGTCGACTTCCGTCTGGTGCGCGGCCTCGACTACTACACGCGCACCACGTTCGAGTTCAGCTGCGACCGGCTGGGCGCACAGAGTGGGGTCGGCGGCGGCGGCCGCTACGACGGGCTGGTGGAGCAGATCGGCGGTCCGCCTACCCCGGGCGTCGGCTTCGGGTCGGGAGTGGAGCGTATCGGCCTGGCACTCGGCGATGAGGCCTTGGGCACGGCCGGCCTCGACGCCTACGTCGTGTGCTGCGACGAGGCTCGCCGTGGCGGGGCGTGGGTCCGGGCCGGGCGCCTGCGGGGCGGGGTGGGGCTGGCGGTCGACCTCGACTTGGCCGCGCGCAGCGTCAAGGGACAGTTCAAGCACGCTGCGCGCATGGGCGCCGAGGCGGTAGTGCTGGTCGGCCTCTCCGAGGTACCTTCAGAGAAGGTCCGCGTCCGTTTGCTGGACGGGGGCCAAGAGGAGGACGTGGCGCTCGACAGCCTCACTGCGTGGTTCGACGAGCGCCTTCAGAGGAGTGCGTGCTGATGATGGACGTGGAGGCTCGGCGATGACTACAGAGCTGCGTTCCGACTACGCCGGCGAGCTACGGCGCGACGACGTAGGACGGCAGGTGCGGCTCTGCGGCTGGGTGGCCCGTCGGCGCGATCACGGCGGCGTCATCTACGTGGATCTGCGCGACTGCAGCGGCCTCGTGCAGCTGGTCTTCAACCCGCAGGTCGAGGCCGCTGCGCACGGCGTGGCCGAGCGGCTGCGGTCCGAGTACGTCGTGGCCGTCTCCGGCAACGTCACCGCGCGCAGCCCCGAGACGGTGAACCCCAGTCTGCCCACCGGCGAGGTCGAGGTCATGGTGGCGGCCGTGGAGATCCTCAGCGCGGCCGCCACACCGCCCTTCGAGGTCGAGGCGCTGGACGGCGATGCTGTGGACGAGACGCTACGACTGCAGTACCGCTACCTCGACCTGCGGCGGACGCCCATGTTGGACAACCTCAAGCTTCGTCACGCCGTGGTGCAAGCGGTACGCGCGTACCTCAACGACCGCCACTTCCTCGAGGTGGAGACACCGCAGCTCACCAAGTCGTCGCCCGAGGGCGCACGCGACTTCCTGGTCCCTTCTCGCCTGCAGGCACACAAGTTCTACGCGCTGCCGCAGTCGCCGCAGATGTTCAAGCAGATCCTCATGGTGGCCGGGGTGGACCGTGACTACCAGATCGCCCGCTGCTTCCGCGACGAAGACCTGCGGG
>CAYMTC010000209.1:0-4040 GCA_964393265.1 uncultured Thermoleophilia bacterium | reverse complement strand
TGGTCGACACCACCCGCCGCTACCTGGGAGAGAAGGGTGTCCACGCCAAGGTCGAGTTCAGCTGGGGCGCCACCGAGGTCAAGCCGCCCGACCTCGCCGACGCTATCGTCGAGGCCACCGAGACAGGCGCCTCGCTGCGCGCCAACAAGTTGCGCGTCATCGACGTCGTCCTCGAGTCCACCACCCAGCTCATCGCCAACCACGCCGCATGGGCAGACCGGTGGAAGCGACGCAAGGTCGAGGACATGCGCCTACTCCTCGACGGCGCCATGGCGGCCTTCGACAAGGTGGGACTCATGATGAACGTCCGCTGCGAGGACCTCGACAGGGTCGTCGCCGTGCTGCCGGCACTGCGCAGACCCACCGTCTCTCAGCTCAGCGACGAGGGTTGGATCGCCGTGAACACCATCATCGACGAGTCTGTGGTCCGTCACATCATCCCCAAGCTCAAGAAGGCCGGCGCGCAGGGTCTCGTCGAGTACCCCCTCAACAAGATCGTGATGTAGCGACCGGCAGGCCCAGCAGTGCGCCGCCTCCTTACACTCCTCGCAGCAGACCGGCGACGAGCGCTGGCCTCCGCGGTAGTGCTCGTCGCCGTGGCTGGCGCATGCCTGTGGTTGGGCCTGCGCGCCGCAGACGATGACCGCCTCCCGCTCGACCGCGTGTTCAAGGAGTACCAGGAGTACCTCCTGGGTCTGCCGGGCGTGAAGGCCGTGGGCATAGGCGAGCGCCACGGCAACCGGTTCATCCAGCTCTTCGTACGCGACCTCGAGGACGACACGACCGCCCTTCTGCCCAAGAAGTTCGCTGGATGGCCGGTCGGCATACAGGAGGTCAAGGACGCCGACCCCACACCCAAGAGCCCCAGCCCCTCACCGAGCGAGCTGCCCAGCCCCCTGCCGCCGGCGGCGGTGACCGCGGACGTCCGCGGCACGGTGGTGTCGGTCACGCGCCTCGGCGATGCCGACGACGGCACACTCGGCTCGCTCCTCGTGATGGGGGACGGCGCCCCGGGCACTAGATGCGCCGCGGCCTCCGTGAGCATCGACGCAAGCACAGCCTTCTACCGTCTTGAGGACGAAGAGCTGAGGCCGCTCTCGGTGGCCACGTTGGACGACGGCTGGCGCGACAGCATGGTCGAGGTGGAGTTCAGCGGCGCCGTGACGCGCGGCGATCCTTGGACCGCGCACGCCGCGGTGGTGGTGTTCCTGGACGCGGCGCCGTAGACGGCTGCCGAAGCGTGCTACAGCCGCACCACGGCGCCGCGGATGCTCCAACGGCCGCCGCGATCGTCGAGCCACACCACGGTGTCGCCCACCACGCGCGGGCTCTCCTGAGCGGCCGCGTGGGTGCAGATGGGCACCTCGCGACGGCCCACCAGATCGTAGGCGTAGATGTCGCCACGGGCGGCCGACTGACCTGTCTCATCGGCCGCCCGTGCGCTACGCCCGTCCCACCAGACGACCAGGTCGCCATCGATACGGCAGTCGGCCTGCATGCCCTCGGCGGCGCAGACCGTCGTACGCTTCCGCGTGCGCAGATCGTAGGCGAAGACATTGCCCGCGACCGAGCACCAGACGACGTGGTCTTGGGACACGTCCACACTGGCCGCCCGCACGTCGGCGACGCGCAGCGCCTTACCGCTACGGAACTCGTAGACCCACACGCCGCTGCTGGCGTCACCGTCCTTGGCGGTCGCCGCCCACGCGACCATGTCTGAGGTGACCGCGAGCGCCGCCTTGGGACCCGCTGCGGCAGGCACCCGGGACCGGCGGCCGGTACTGAGATCGACGACGACGATGCGGTCGTCGACGCCGTCCGGCGCCTCCTTCGACTGCACGCGCTCCAGCCACGCCAGTGTGTCGGGCGCCACGTCGAACCGGCCGATCACGATCGGGTCCGAGAGCAGCAGATCGCTCCCCGCCATGATGTCGCCCAGCCACACTCGAGCGGCCCCGTCCGCGTCGCCTTCACGGTGCTCGACCCATGCCAGACGATCGCCCGCTACACACGGCTCGCGCAAGAACGAGCCACTCTTGGACGACCTGAGGACGAAGCGCTCGTGCAGCCGGATGTCGGCGGCATAGAGACCTCCGCCGTCGGCTCGTTCTTCATTCCAGACGACGAGGTCACCGCCAAAGCCAAAGCTGCCCGCGCGCCCTTCTGACCACTTGGGCGTGCAGACCTCGAACTCTATGACCGCTGCGGGCTGCGGCGCGTGGACTGCCTGACCGGCAGGCAGCGGCGGTCCTTCTCGCGGCCACAACGCCCACGTGACGACAAGAGCCAACACGACGGCCAGCGCGCCGGCGATGGCCATCGGCAGAAGACGCGGATTCAGGTGACGACCCCCTTGACGATGCACCCGATTATCAGTGAGCGCGCGCCCGGGCACAAGTTGAGCCCGGTGTGACGTCGAGCATCGCGTGGCACGTACCCTCGCGGGCAGTCAGACCCCGCGTGACCTTCACAGCTTCACGCGACGGCCGTCGACCAGGTCCGCCGCCACGACGACCTCGGCGACCTGCTCCTCGGTGATGGGTCCATCCAACGCCAGACCCATCACCTCGTGCTCTCCTTCACCGGTGACGCCCACCGACACTTGGCTGACGTTGATGCCGAACTGGCCCATCTTGGCGCCGATCTTGCCGAAGGTGCCCGGCGCTGGCTTTCGAGCGCGCACGAAGAGCATGTCGGGGCGGGGCTCCAGGTCGACGTCACGGCCATGGACCAGCACGATGCGCGGGCGGTGCTTGACGCCCAGCGCCGTCCCGGCGACGGTCAGCGTCTGCCCAGCGCACGAGCCTGCGACGGTGATAAGGCTGAGGTAGTCGACGGCCGCGGGCTGTGCGCTCTCGCGCACCGTGACACCGCGTTCCTCCGCTATACCGGCCACGTTGACCAAGTTGACCTCACCCTCCACCTTGTCCGCCAGCAGGCCGCGAAGGACCGACATGCTGAGGATGCGGGTGTCGTGGCGCGCGATGGCGCCTTCGTAGGCGATGGCCAGCTCGTCGACGGGCTCTGTGGCCAGCTGGACGAGGAGTCTGCCGAGCAGCTCTGCGACGCTCACGAAGGGCATGATCTCATCGACGTCCTCCCCCAGCGAGAAGGGCATGTTCACAGCGTTTGGGGCGAACTCGCCCCGCAGGGCCAGAGCGACCTGCTCAGCGGTCTGCACGCCGTCACGCAGATGCGCCTCTCTGGAGCTGGCGCCAAGGTGCGGCGTGGCGACCACGTTGTCGTACTTGAAGAGGATGTCGTCGGTGGTGGGCTCCTGGGGGTACACGTCCACCGCAGCTCCCGCCACCTTGCCGGCATCGAGAGCCCGCGCCAGCGCCGCCTCGTCGATGATGCCGCCGCGGGCGACGTTGATGACCCGCACTCCGTCCTTCATCTGCGCGAACGCCGCGTCGCCGACGAACCCGATGGTCTCCTGGTTCTTGGGCAAGTGGACGGAGATGAAGTCTGCCACCGCGTACACCTCCTGAGCGCTCTCGGCACGTGTGAGGCCCAGCTCGCGGAAGCGCTCGACGGGGACATACGGATCGTACGCCACCACCTCCATCTTGAGCCCCCTGACGCGCTCGGCTACCAGAGCGCCTATCCGGCCCAGACCGACGATCCCCAGGGTCTTGCCGGCCAGTTCCACGCCGCTGTACTTGGCGCGGTCCCAACGGCCGGCCTTGAGGGCGGCGTGGGCCTGCGGGATGTTCCGCGCGCAGGCCATGAGCATGGCCACGCTGTGCTCGGCCGCCGTCAGTACGTTGCTGGTGGGAGCGTTCACTACGAGGATGCCGCGCTTGGTAGCGGCGGCAAGGTCGACGTTGTCCACGCCCACGCCGGCGCGGCCGATGACTCGCAGCCGCTGTCCGGCGGCTATCACGTCGGCGGTGACCTTGGTCGCCGAGCGGACGATCAACGCGTGGTAGTCGCCCAGACGAGCCATGAACTCCTCCTGGCTCCAGTCATGGCCCACGTCGACATCGAACTCGAGATCGGAAGAGCACACGTCTGAACTCCAGTCACGAGATTCCATC
>CAYMTC010000208.1:0-4041 GCA_964393265.1 uncultured Thermoleophilia bacterium | reverse complement strand
TTCTGGATGTGGGTGCCGGACATCACCCTCGCCGCATCGCGTGTCTTGCTGGCTACGGCGCTTCAGCGATCGCTGCCGCGCTGGCTCGGCGACGTCACGGGACGCCGCCGCCTGCCTGTGAAGGCTGTCGTCACGTTCAGCCTTCTGTGCCTCGCCCCAGCGGCTCTCTTCTCCTACACCGAGCTGTGGCGGCTGACGCTGTCGGTCACCCTGCTCAACGTCGCGGCCTTCGCCATCACGTGCGGCGCTGCTGCGGCTCAGCCATTCGTCGACCGGGAGCTCTACCGGGAGAGCACGGCGGCGCCCTACGAGGTGCTGGGCATTCCCACCATCTCATGGTGCGGAGGGGCGTTCGTGCTGTTCGCGGTGTTCCTGGTGTACCGCTTCGTCGCGGATGGCCGTTTGGCGCTGGGCGTCGATCGCTGGGTGCTGCTGACGTTCGTCGCGGGGGCCTACGTGGCGTCGAGCCTCCTGTACTGGTCCGTGCGCCGCTTCCGCCGCGGGCACGAGGGGCCGGACCTCGAGATCATCTACCGCCGGGTGTCGCGTTCGAGCTGACCCTCTGCCGCACTCGTGCGCTGGCAGCCTACCGGTGCTGCGAGGGGTCCCCCATATGGCGGACCCTCGGTCCATCCTTCGTCCTCGTGCATCCTAGCCGTCTGGTCGTATCTCCACGGCTCGTGCTGCTCTAGATTGAGTGTCGTTCTTCCACGCACCACTGGGCGCTGCGCCGCCGGTGGCGCCCAGAGGCCGCTCGAAGCTCTGTCGTCCGTTGGGGCTCTTTGTCGCGGAACGCGTGGTGGGGAGGCGATGCCAGCCGTCTCTCATAGCGGGGGGGCGTCGGCGTCAGAAAGGAGTCGATGCATCAATGACTACCGCAGCGATGGGCTATGGGACGGTGACGGACGAGGTCATCGCCGATCTCAAGAAGCTGCTCGGTGAGGAGAACGTGCTCACCGAGCTACACGAGCGGGCCATGCGCGCGTATACGTGTGCGCCAGCGCCTCTGCACCGCTGGGCCGACCAGACACCCGACGTGGTCGTGCTACCGGGCAGCACCGAGGACGTCGTCGGGATCATGAAGCTGGCTAACGAGAAGCGGATCCCGGTGACGCCGCGTGGGGGCGGCTCGGGCTTGGCAGACGGCGCTATGCCGCTGCACAAGGGCATCTGTGTCGACATCAAGCGCATGGACCAGATCTTCGAGATCGACGAGGACAACATGTGCGTCACCGTCGGGACCGGGATCAACATGCTCAAGCTCAACGAGGTGCTCGAGCCGCTCGGCAAGATCTTCCCGGACGACCTGGCGGGTTACGCAAACGCGATGCTGGGTGGGCGCATCGGGTGCGGCGGCTGGACGCTCATCGGGGCCAAGTACGGGCACATCCCCGACACCGTCATCAGCATGGAGTGTGTACTCCCCGACGGCCAGGTCATCTGGGTCGGCGGTGGCGGAACGAAGAAGATCCGCAAGAGTTCCTCAGGCTACCGGCTCAAGGACCTCTTCATGCAGCACCAGGGCACGCTCTGCATCGTGACGAAAGCTGTCGTGGAGCTCTACCCAAAGGCCGAGGTCGAGTGGGCTGGATACTTCGCATTCAACAACTGGGACGACGCGTACCAAGCGCTCTACGACGTCACGACGCACGGCTTTGGGAACATCTCGTCATCGATGATCTTCGATGACTACAAGATCGACTTCCTGCGCCGCGACGACGAGGCGTTCATCCCTCTGTCCAAGGACGTCAGGTTCGTGGTCCTCTTCACGATGTACGGCCTTAAGTGCGAGGTCGAGCCGGCTGTCAAGGAGGGCTTCCACATCATGAAAAGGCTCGGCGGTAGGTACCTCGGCCCCGAGCAGGGCGAAGGCGACTGGGCCTCCCGCCACGACCGCTACCATCTTTCCTACCACGGTCGTACCCCAGACGGCCAGGCGACGCTCATGTCGTGGCACTGCGAGGACACGGCCGCCTACCACTCGGCGCTCCCTGCCCTCCGTGTCAAGTTCCACGAGATCGTGGGCCGGTACATGAAGCAGTACCCCGGCGTGTTCGACGACTGGGGCACCTTCATTTACACCAGCAACCCGTTCAAGGGCTGGGGCGACTACTTGATCGAACAGGACGTCGGTATCGCCGAGCTCGCTTACAACGACGAGACCTGGGATGCCTGGATCAGGATGAAGAAGGAGATCGCCAACGCGGCTGTGGACCACGAGTGTTCGGTGTCCATCTGCCACGGGTCGTGCCGCGAGGGCGACGACGACGTCGCCATGCACCGCGAGATGGAACAGGGGTCGTTCGAGATCATGAAGAAGATCAAGCGGATGATCGACCCCAACAACATCATGAACCCGGGCAAGTACCTGCTCGATGAGGCGTACGAAGACTGAACCGCCCCTGGCCTGGATGCTGAAAGGAAGGTCCTGACCCATGCCGTATCAACTGAGCAAGAAGGACTTCTACGCCGAGCCTCTCTCGAAGACCAAGGCCATCGACGAGGAGTTCGTCAAAGAGGCGTACTTGGTCTTCGCTTGCCGGCACAAGTTCTGTCGTGACATCTGCCCCAACTTCGACATCACCCGCGACGAGGCGCACTCCTCGTACGGGTTCCACACATCGGTGCTCGCCGTCGCCCGTGGCGTGGGCGACTTCGAGAAGCTGATCGACAACTTCACGTACTGCCTGGAGTGCGGGGCATGTGAGCTTCGCTGCCCCAACACGTCGATGGGCGGCGACTTCTACCGGCGCTCCACCACCACGGTCGACCTGGTCCGCAAGATACGTCGTGACTCCATGGCCGACGGCACCAAGATCCCCAACTGGGAGGCCGTCAAGGAGTATCTCGACGAGCATCGTGGTTTCGTCGCCACGCAAGAAGACCTCGTGACGAAGTGGGCCGAGGGCATCAAGATCGCCGGTGACATGTCGACGGCGCTCTTCGTCGACTACTTCACAGCCACCCAGGGCACCGAGGTGCCGCGGCTGACCGCCCAGGTGTTGAACAAGCTGGGCGTCAAGTTCGGCGTTTACACCACGCCCGGCGTGACCGCGCCGGAGCTCCTCAGCGAGAGCGACGAGGAGTGGAAGGAGTACGCAGCCGCCAACGTCGAGAACTTCAGGAAGCTCGGAGTCAAGACCCTGGTCGTCATGAACCCGCACGACTACGCGCTGTTCATCCGCGAGTACCCGAAGTGGTTCGACATGGAGGGCATCGAGACGGTCTTCCTCACCGAATTCCTCCTCAGGAAGATGAAGGAGAAGGGCGTCACCCCGCCGATCGCCATCGAGGGCAAGTTCGCCTACCACGACCCGTGCACTCTCAACACCCTGGTGGTGGAGCCCGAATCACCGCGCGACCTCGTCGCGATGGTGCCCGGCGCTGAGATCATCGACGTGCCGCCCACCAACCAGTGGTCCTACTGCTGCGGCAACGGCAATGGCCCGTATCGCAAGCTGCACCCAGACCTGTCCTACCGCATCGGTCAGAAGCGCCTGCGTGCGGCGGCCGACCTGGGTGTGGACACACTCCTCGTGTCCTGCCCGCACTGCAAGGACCAGTTCACGGACGTCAAGGCGAAGTCCGGTCTGCCTGTAGAGCCGGTGCATGTCGTCGAGCTGCTGGCTAAGTCGATGGGCATCGAGTGGGAGACGACCTCGCCGACCATCGGCTGATCGCTGAGAGGAGCGCCACCATGGCTGAAGATGTCATCTATAAGTACGGTCATCTCGAGATCCTGCCCACGAGGATGCAGGAGTACATCAAACAGCAGGAGATGAACGAGGCCGAGCGCGACCGCATCGCGAAGGCTCGCAACATGCACCTGGACTGGTATCACCGCCACTTCGCGTACGAGGTCCTCAAGCCGCCCGCGGATGAGTGGGACCCCAAGGCGTAGCGTGCACCAAGCCTGTGCGTCGGGGCGCGGGGCCGCCAAGTTTGGGGGCCCCGGGGCGGAAGTAGCGTTTGCCCCGGATCGACCGGGGGCGGCAATATAAAAAAACTAGGGCCCCAACACCGCCGGGGCAGGGCCCCGCA
>CAYMTC010000207.1:0-4069 GCA_964393265.1 uncultured Thermoleophilia bacterium | reverse complement strand
GGCGCCGACACCCTGGCCACCAGCTACGCGCTGGCCTGCGCGGTACGCAAGCTGGGCGCCGTCGACCTCGTCTTCTGCGGGCGTCAGGCCATCGACGGCGACACGGCTCAGGTGGGCCCCCAGACCGCCGAGAAGCTGGGCCTTCCGCAGATCACCTGCGTCTCCCGCATAGACGAGCTCACCTTGCGGGCCTCGCCTCAGGAAGGGGGCTCGCGGGACTTCATCACGGCCACCCGCTCCATCGAGGGCGGGTACGAGACGTTGCGGTGTCCTCTCCCCGCCCTCCTCACCATCACGGGCGAGGCCAACGATCCACGGCCGCCCAGCGTCAAACTGGTGCTCACGTACAAGGACGTCGCCGCCGAGCTCTGGCCCGACTACGACGACAGCTATCTCGACCCCCAGAGCGACGAGGCTCAAGTGTGCCTCATCACGCCCGAGGGCAGGCCTGTCTGCCGCGCCAAGGTGGTGCAGTGGGACGCTGCAGCCATAGGGATGGAAGAGGACTCGATCGGCTTGCGAGGTTCGCCCACCCGCGTCAAGCACATCGAGAGCGTGGTCCTCGCACAAGCGGACGCACGCATGGTCGAGCCCACGGACGTCGGCGTCGCGACGCTGGTGCAGGAGCTCGTAGAGGAGCACATCCTTGGCTGACCAGGTGTGGGTGTTCATCGAGATCGACGAGGGGCGTGTGGCCGATGTCAGTCTGGAGCTGCTCGGCCGAGCGCGAGAGCTGGCAGACCAGCTGGGTGTGGAGGCAGGAGCTGTCGCCGCGGGACCGGCGGCCGGCCGTCTCGCGCCGTCCCTCATAGCGCACGGGGCCGACGTCGTGTACATCACCGAGCGGGAGGCCTTCGCGCACTACCTCGCAGGGCCGTTCACGCGTCTTGTCACCGGCCTCATCCGCAAGTACAGCCCGCAAGTCGTGCTCTACGGGGCCACCACCACGGGGCGCGACCTCGCACCGCGTGTGGCAAGCGCGCTCCGCACAGGCCTCACGGCCGACTGCACAGACCTGCGCATCGGCGATCACGCCACACGTGAGAAGCAGTACCAGGACCTCCTCTACCAGATCCGGCCAGCGTTCGGCGGCAACATCATCGCCACCATCGTGTGCCCAGAGCACAGGCCGCAGATGGCCACCGTCCGCGAGGGCGTCATGCGCATGCCGACAGAAGACACCGCCCGCACAGGGCGCATCGAGACGGTGGCCCTGGTCGTCGACGGCGAGGATCGCGCGGACGCGGCGGAGGCCGCTGTGACACTCGAGCCCGCCGACCTCGACGTGGCGCTCCTGGAGCGCCACCGGGAATCCAAGAGCGTCGACCTCAAGGGCGCTCGTGTCATCGTGTCTGGAGGCATCGGCGTCGGCTCACGCCAGGGTTTCGCCCTCATCGAGGAGCTGGCCGCGACCCTGGGCGGCGTCGTCGGCGCATCGCGGGCCGCGGTAGACGCCGGGTGGGTGGACCGCGACCATCAGGTCGGGCAGACCGGCACCACGGTACGCCCCAAGCTGTACATCGCCGCCGGCATCTCCGGCTCGGTCCAGCACCGCGCCGGTATGGACGAGTCGGCGCGCATCCTGGCCATCAACACCGACCCGCTGGCTCCCATCTTCTCGGTGGCTCACTACGGCATCGTAGGCGACCTCCACGACGTGATCCCGCGGCTCATCCACGCGTACAAGACCAAGGGCGCGCTCGGTGCTCACTCTACCGAGCGCGCCGTTCCGCGCGCCGAGGGCGTCGCCTCATGACCAACTTCTGGGCCGACAACCCCGACCTGCGTTTCCGACTCGCGCACGCCGACCTGGCACGCGTGGTCGCCTTGCGCGAGGACGACTACGCGCAGGCCGCAGAGAGCCCGTACGCGCCTCGCGACCTCGATGACGCACGCGACTCCTATCAGCGTGCACTCGAGGTCGCGGGAGACATCGCAGGTGACGTGGTCGCGCCCCGCGCCGAGGACGTCGACCGCATCGGCAGCACGCTGGTCGACGGCGAGGTCTGCTATGCGCCGGGCATCGGTGAGTCCCTGCAGCGACTCCGGCAGGCAGACCTCATGGGCATCACGCTGCCGCGCCGCTACGGAGGGCTCAACTTCCCCGTCACCATCTGCATGATGGTCGTAGAGATGATCAGCAGAGCGGATCCCTCGCTCATGAACATCTTTGGCCTACAGGACATCTCCGACACCATCAGCAAGTTCGCTACGGACGAGCTCAAGAACGAATACTTGCCTCGCTTCGCCAGCGGCGACGTGACCGGGTCCATGGCGCTCACCGAGCCGGAGGCCGGCAGCGATCTCCAGAACGTCCAGCTCAAGGCCACGGAACAGCCGGATGGAACGTGGCGACTCAACGGGGTCAAGCGATTCATCACCAACGGGTGCGGCCAAGTCAGCCTCGTCCTGGCCCGCAGCGAGGAGGGCACTACCGACGCCCGCGGCCTCTCCCTCTTCGTCTACGAACGCGACGAGCACATGCGGATCCGCCGCCTGGAGGACAAGCTCGGTATCCACGGCTCGCCCACCTGCGAGCTGCAGTTCACTGACGCGCCGGCACGGCTTGTCGGCGAGCGCCGCAGAGGGCTCACCACGTACGTCATGAGCCTCATGAACGGCGCTCGCCTCGCTATCGCGGCACAAGCGCAGGGCATTGCAGAAGCCGCGTGCCGCGCCGCTCAGAAGTACGCCGCGGAGCGCGTACAGTTCGGCAAGCCCATCCGCGACCTGACTGCGGTAGCTGCCCTACTGGCGGACATGCAGGTCACCATCGAGGCATCGCGCGCACTGCTCTACGAGACATGCCTCATCGTCGACCTCAAGGACGGCCTGGAGCACCGCATCGCCCAGCTGTCCACGCAGAGCTCAGCGAGTGGCAGCCCCCAGAGCGACGTCAGGGCGCTCCGCGCCGAGCTCAAGCGAGCGACGCGTCTCGCCGCCCTCTACACACCGGTCATCAAGGCGTACGCCACAGAGATGGCGAACGCCGTGGCCTATGACTCACTCCAGGTCCACGGTGGCTCCGGCTACATGCGCGACTTCGCCGTGGAACGCCACACCCGAGACGCGCGTATCACCAGCATCTACGAGGGGACGACGCAGCTGCAGGTGGTAGCCGCCATAGGCGGCATACTCGGCAGCACACTCAGCGAGCGTCTGAACGAGTACGACGAGCGTGACTACAGCGACACGCCCGAGCTGCTCGCAGTCGTGCGCGCCGCCCGGGCACAGTTGGATGCGTCCATCGCCCACGTCCGGGAAGCTGGCGACGAGAGGTTCCGCGACTTCCATGCGCGCCACCTCATGGAGATGGCGACCGACGTCATCTGCGGCTACCTGCTGGCTGCCGATGCGCAGCTGGACGCCCGCAAGCTGCTGGTGGCGCGGCACTTCATCACCGCTGCGTCGGCCCGCGTCGCCGGAGCAGCCGCACACGTCATGAGCAGCAGGCCCACCGACCTCGATGAGCTAGCCACCTTGGGCGGTCGCTGACCACTGACGAGGTCTTCTTCCGTCGGCCCACCGCCCGCTCCATACCCCCGCTCGGCGCTCAATGGCCGCGAAACGCCCCGCAATTCAAGGTCCGAGGGGGGCGCTGCCGATACTCGAGACAGGTACCCCCCTAGGACGGGCCGGGGCGCGCCGCTTGGGTCACGCCAGCGGGAAGAGGATGCGGCGCGCTTCGGCCCGCTCTCCCTCCGTGCTCACCCAGTGGCACCGCCGTAGAGACGTCCCGTGGTGACGCCACCCGCCGTCTGCTAAGGTTCGCCTAGCTGCGGCCTCGGCCAGATCGTCGCAGCGGGTGGAGGATGCGATGATCTACTGTGTCGTGCCCCCGGAGCTGGGCGAAGACGTGTTCCGGCGCTTGGAAGACCACTACCGCGACAACCCCAACGTCAAGGTGATGTGGGAGCGTCGCCGCAGTGAGCGCCGACGCTCGTCGCAAGGCGCGGGCGGAGGCAAGCGCGAGGTGCGCGACCGGCGGCGGCGGCGGCCGGCGGACACCACGGACGTCTGACCCCCGAACGGCGTCGTCCGCAGTCCCCTCCTTCACCAGCCGCGCTCA
>CAYMTC010000206.1:0-4113 GCA_964393265.1 uncultured Thermoleophilia bacterium | reverse complement strand
CTGAGCCAGCTTGTCCAGGTCCTTAGCTCGGGTGGAGCCGCCCGCCCATCGCCGCTGTGCGCAGAGAGCAGCGAGAGGCGATCAGCAGCAGGTGTCTCCATGGTGACGACATAGACGCCCGTTCTATCTAGCGGCGGAGCAGGGGATTCGACAGTAGAAGTGAGCATGGGAGCACGAGAACGGAGGCGGCAGTGACCCGCGCAGAGAAAGAGGAGCGAATCCGCGACATCCTCGCCCGCTACGACGATCGCGTCGGAGCCATCGTGGTGAACGACGACGGAGCCCTGGCGCGGCTGCTCTCGACCCTGCAGTTCGACTCATCGGACCGCGAGGTCGGCGAGTACCTCTGTTCGTATCTGGTCGCCTAAGGCGCTGCTGAGCGCTTCAGGGCGACAGACCCAGCTGAGCCGGTCTGCGCAAAGGGCGTGGGCCGGCGGACGGACCTCTGGACCAACGGAGTGAGGTCTGGGTCCCGGGTCGGCCGCGAATCAGGCTCCCGCGGTCGAGGGGTTCTCGGACCTCCATAGGGACGGCCGGCCGGACGGCTACGTCGGGCCGGCCGTCGCGTCGTCCAGGGCCAGCTTCATCTGACCCGTCGAGAAAGTGCTGACACGGTTGCGACCGCTGCGCTTGGCCATGTACATGGCCCAGTCTGCCTTGTCGATGAGGCGCTCCTTGAGCTGACCGTCTTCGGGATAGCAGGCTACGCCGATGCTGACGGATATGCGGCCTACGTCGGGGGCGATCTGAGTGTCAGCGATGGCTGTGCGGACGCGCTCGGCGACCTCGAGAGCCCCCCTCCTGTCGGTGTCGACGAGGACGATGACGAACTCCTCGCCGCCGTATCGAGCGGCCAGATCGACGCGTCTGATGGTCCGGTCTATGGCGGAGGCGACCGCGCGTAGGGCGGCATCGCCGGTACTGTGACCGTGAGTGTCGTTGAACTGCTTGAAGTGGTCGATGTCCAGGAACAGTAAGGCGAGCGCCGTGTCCGCCTCCCGAGCGCGGTCAAGCTCCTCCTGCAGGCGTTCGTGGAGGTAGCGGTGGTTGTAGAGGCCGGTGAGGTGGTCGGTGATGGCGTCGAGGCGGGCTCGGCCCAGACGCTCGGCTGTGGAGTGCAAGAGCGAAGCGAACGACTGCTTGACAGTGCTGCTCCTGGAGGCCGGATCAGCCTGCCAAGCGTCCGGGGGGAGATCGGCGGTGACGAGCCCGACGACCTCGCCGTCTGGCTGGACGATGGGCGCAGCACCGTAGACCCAGACACCGAAACGGTCCACGTAGAGGACGGCTTGGTCCAACGATGAGGCAGCGTACACAGTCGGCAGGTCGCCCGCAGCGAAGATCTCCTCGCCGGGCGGCGACCAGTAGTCCGTGGCGGAGGGGTCGCCGGCATCGACGAGGATGTGGAAGTGACCGTCGCGGGGGGCGCTGGTGACCAAGAAGCGCGTGGGGGGATGGGCGTCGAGGATGCGCCTCAGGGTGTCTGCGACAGCGGTGTAGGCAGGGCTGCGTGGGTCCATGTCCTGCATGGTCTGACGATGCGCTTCCACGTCGATCTCGGCGGCCGCCTCGGCGGCGACGGCAGTGGCGAGAGCGCGGAGACCGTGCAAGCGGTCGAGGACGCGAAGAAACGCCCGCACCATTTGGGGGTCGAACTGGTCCCCGGAACACCTCTCAAGCTCCGCTCGGCACTCAGAATACGAGAGCGGGTCCTTGTACGGGCGCTGGTAGGACATGGCGTCGTAGGCATCGGCCACGCACATGGCGCGAGCGATCAGAGGTATGTCGTCTGCGGCGAGGCCTGCGGGATACCCGCCCCCGTCGTGGCGCTCGTGGTGATGGCGGACGCCGCTCACAAGCTCCTCGTCGAAGAGCGGCTCGAGGATCTCGGCGCTGATCACTGGATGGCGCCGCATGGCGTCCCACTCACTGTCGTTGAGAGGAGCGGCGGTGAGCAGGACGCGGTCGGGGATGCCTATCTTGCCGATGTCGTGCAGGTAGGCAGCCTCTTCGACATCGTCTATCAGCTGCTGAGGCCAGCCCAACTCGCGTCCCAGAAGGACCATGTAGGCGGCCACGCGGGCAGCGTGGCCGAGCGTGTAGTAGTCCTTCGCGCTGAGAGCGGAGCTCAAGGCGCGGAGGTTGCTGAGGTGCAGCCGCTTGATGTTCCCGTAGAGACGCGCGTTGCTCAGGGCGACACTCAGGTGCGTGCCGACGCGCCGAAGGACGTCGCACTCACGATGGGTGTAGACACCGGACGCCGCCGAGTAGAGCATGAGCGCGCCGATGGCCTCCTCACCGCCTGACAGTCGTACGGCGAGGACGCTGCGCATGGGACGCAGGGCCGGGACAGGGAAGATGTCGTCGCCGTTCTCGGGGAGGCGACGTAGCGACACAGGATCTGACAAGAGCTCCGGTTCTGCACGGGCGAGTGCGACGGCGAGGTCGACGTCCTCCAGCTGCGCATGTAAGGGCTCGGTAGCGTACGCGATGCGAGGTGCGTGGGGGGAGTCGACGGTGAGTACCGCAGCGTGGTCGAACGGGAGCAAGTCGTGGAGCTGCTCGATCGTGGCCTTGGCGATCTCCCGTTCGTCCAAAGAAGACGTGGTGCGCCGCGCTAGGTCGTTCAAGAACTCGGCCTCGATGGTACGGCGCTGTACGTCGACGTAGAGGTCAGCATTGGCGAGCGCCTGAGCCGCGATTTGGGCGAGGCCCTGAAGGAGTTCCAGATCGTCGAAGTGACGCGGCCGCCGCGAGTAGAGGCCGATGACGCCGATGGCGACGGTGCGTGAGACCAGCGGTATGAGCACGCCGGCTCGACGTCCCCACCGGCGCCACTCGGCGCGCTCGGTCTCGGTGGCGTGGGGGTCGGCCTCGATGTCGGGTTGACGCACGGGGCGCGTGGATGCCGCGGCTGCTTGGATCATCGAGTGGCCGGTAAGCGGGTGGGCGTGCCCGGCCGCGCCGGTATCGTCACGACCGGCCACGCTGACGATGACGTGGGCACTCTCGGCGTCCAGCGTGACGATGTCACAGGTGTCCGCGCGCGCAGTCTCGCAGGCGCGGACGGCGATGGCGCGTAGGACGCCGCCCACGTCAAGAGTCGCGCCGAAGTCGAGCGCGGAGTCGACCAGCGCACGTTGGCGGGTGGCGCTGTCGGCCAGCTTCTCGAGAAGGAGGGCGTTCGCGAGGGCTCCGGCGACTATCTGCCCGACGCTGCGGGCGAAGTCGACGTACTCGGCGAAGTCGCGCGGACGTGTGTCGAACAGGTCGATGAGACCGACGACGCGGTCGGCTGCGACGAGAGGGATACCCATCTCGCTCTGGAAGCCGTAGTCGGCGTAGTTGTCGCGTTCCTCCTCGCTAAGTCTTGGATCGTCGAGCGAGGCGATGACGAAGGGCTCGCCGGTCGCGATCGCGGCGGCTGTGGTCGGATACAAGTCGAGGTTGAGGAACCGGCCCTCGACGGTCTCGTCGAAGCCCGACGAGTCAGCACTCACGCGGCAGCTGAGGCCGTCGCCATCGACGGTGAAGATGTCGCAGTCGGCGGCGTCCACGGTCGTAAGAAGCCGCTCAGCGACGGCCCGGAGGAGCTGAGAGACATCGAGCGCGTGGAGCTGGGTGGCAAGGGCTCCGAGCTCTACGATGTCACGTAGCACGCCTGAGCGGCGTTCGACCTGGTCGAGCAGGCGAGCCTGCCCCAGAGCCGCCTGCAACAGCTGCGCGCCGCTACGCAAGAAGTCGATGGCATCTGCGAGGTCGTTGGCGCGTGTGTCGAGGAGGTCGATGATGCCGTACGGGGCGCCATCGACGATGAGGGGAAGGACCACCTCACTGCGGTATCCGGAGAGAGCGTAGGCCTCGCGCTCAGCGTTGGACAGGCGCGTATCGTCGGGACGGGAGATCACGAGGACCTGGTTGTGTGCCATGGCCTCGGCGGTGGTGGGGTAGTCGCCGAGGGGTATGGGAGCGGGGGGCTGCGGTCCCGGCTCGGCTGCGTCGCTGCGGGCGAGATTGTGGAGGAACCCATCAGCCAAGCGGAAGACGTCGCAGCGCGCGACCCCGAGGACTCTGCGGAGACGATCGGCCACGGCCCCGGCGAGCTCCGAGGCC